>NZ_BTCK01000158.1:0-202 GCF_033239625.1 Paenibacillus sp. CCS19 | reverse complement strand
TTAACGGTCGTGTTCGGTATGGGTACGCGTGGAACCCCTCCGCCATCGACACCAAACGGATATATGCGATCGATGATCGATCTTATTTAATAGAAGACTTGCGCCTTCAAAACTGAACATGAGCGACATGTTTCGGTTGTGCAGCTTACGCTGCTTATCCAGTCATCTGCGTGACTGGGTATATCCTTAGAAAGGAGGTGAT
>NZ_BTCK01000157.1:0-203 GCF_033239625.1 Paenibacillus sp. CCS19 | reverse complement strand
CGGGATCGAACCGCCGACCCTCTGCTTGTAAGGCAGATGCTCTCCCAGCTGAGCTAAGCCTCCGTGATAAGCGACTTTTATATCTTACTACATTCTAGGCTTTCTTGCAAGCTTTTTTTTGAAAGCTTTTTTAGAGAAGTTGGTGACCCGTAGGGGATTCGAACCCCTGTTACCTCCGTGAAAGGGAGGTGTCTTAACCCCTT
>NZ_BTCK01000156.1:0-204 GCF_033239625.1 Paenibacillus sp. CCS19 | reverse complement strand
GCTCGCACACCGGCGCCGACCGCCCTCATATGGTGCATTTCTGCACCTTATGGCTCGCACACCGACGCCGACCGCCTCATATGGTGCAATTCTGCACCTTATTGCTCGCACACCGACGTCGACCGCCTCATATGGTGCATATCTGCACCTTATGGCTCGCACACCGGCGCCGACCGCCCTCATATGGTGCATTTCTGCACCTTA
>NZ_BTCK01000155.1:0-205 GCF_033239625.1 Paenibacillus sp. CCS19 | reverse complement strand
GACTGTTGTGCGGTTGTGTAGACTGCGTGCCGGGGGTCGCGTGCCCTTGCAGGGCACAGCTTTTGTTCGAGCCTTTGTCGTCCTCCCTCCCTGCTAGGGAGGACCCCCGGGGTTTCCAACCCCGGGACCCCGGAATGGGCTGTCGGCATGACTGTTGTGCGGTTGTGTAGACTGCGTGCCGGGGGTCGCGTGCCCTTGCAGGGCA
>NZ_BTCK01000154.1:0-206 GCF_033239625.1 Paenibacillus sp. CCS19 | reverse complement strand
GGTAGAGCATCGCCTTGCCAAGGCGAGGGTCGCGGGTTCGATTCCCGTCTTCCGCTCCATTATCTTGGCGCCATAGCCAAGCGGTAAGGCAAAGCTCTGCAAAAGCTTTACCCCCAGTTCAAATCTGGGTGGCGCCTCCATCTTATTATGTGCCCTTAGCTCAGCTGGATAGAGCGTTTGACTACGAATCAAAAGGTCAGGAGTTC
>NZ_BTCK01000153.1:0-207 GCF_033239625.1 Paenibacillus sp. CCS19 | reverse complement strand
AATTGAGGGGGACTTCCGCTTGCGCTATGCTTAGCTTCAGGAATATGCAGTCGCTTCGCGAGGGATGGCGTGTGCGAGGTCGCTGCGCGAGGGAATGTTCTTTCGATCGCCGTGAACTTTGGATTCCATGAACAATCAGATCACACGTAGTAGGAATCCAAAGTCCAAAGCGAACGCTATCGCTTCTACAGAATCATTCCCTCGCTT
>NZ_BTCK01000152.1:0-207 GCF_033239625.1 Paenibacillus sp. CCS19 | reverse complement strand
CAAGGTAGCCGTATCGGAAGGTGCGGCTGGATCACCTCCTTTCTAAGGATATACCCAGTCACGTAGATGACTGGATACACAATTGACAGTTGTGTCTCGCTCGTTGTCAGTTTTGAAAGAGCAATTGTTCTTTCAGAAGACAAAATATCTGTTTGGTGTCGATGGCGGAGGGGTTCCACACGTACCCATACCGAACACGACCGTTAA
>NZ_BTCK01000151.1:0-209 GCF_033239625.1 Paenibacillus sp. CCS19 | reverse complement strand
GCTGGGAGAGCATCTGCCTTACAAGCAGAGGGTCGGCGGTTCGATCCCGTCAGCCTCCACCATCTTATTAATGGGGATTAGCCAAGCGGTAAGGCAACGGACTTTGACTCCGTCATGCCAAGGTTCGAATCCTTGATCCCCAGCCATTGAGAGCCATTAGCTCAGTTGGTAGAGCACCTGACTTTTAATCAGGGTGTCGTAGGTTCGAG
>NZ_BTCK01000150.1:0-213 GCF_033239625.1 Paenibacillus sp. CCS19 | reverse complement strand
AGGCATACCAGGGGAACTGAAACATCTAAGTACCCTGAGGAAGAGAAAACAATAGTGATTCCGTCAGTAGCGGCGAGCGAACGCGGATTAGCCCAAACCTACGGACTTGTCCGTAGGGGTTGTAGGACGTCTCACATGGAGTTACAAAGGTGTTGGTTAGGCGAAGAGGTCTGGAAAGGCCCGCTAAAAGAGGTAAAAGCCCTGTAACCAAAA
>NZ_BTCK01000149.1:0-213 GCF_033239625.1 Paenibacillus sp. CCS19 | reverse complement strand
GAATCGAACCCGCGACCCTCGCCTTGGCAAGGCGATGCTCTACCGCTGAGCCACTTCCGCAAAATTCAATGGCTGGGGATCAAGGATTCGAACCTTGGAATGACGGAGTCAAAGTCCGTTGCCTTACCACTTGGCTAATCCCCAACAATCAATGGGGCGATCGAGGGGAATTGAACCCCCGAATGTCGGAATCACAATCCGATGCGTTAACCA
>NZ_BTCK01000148.1:0-213 GCF_033239625.1 Paenibacillus sp. CCS19 | reverse complement strand
CACGGTGAGCCGGGATAAGGTGCAGAAATGCACCATATTGGCGGTGGACGCCACGGTGAGCCGAGATAAGGTGCAGAAATGCACCATATTGGCGGTGAACGCCGTGGTGAGCCGGGATAAGGTGCGGAAATGCACCATATTGGCACTGATCGCCACGGTGAGCCGAGATAAGGTGCAGAAATGCACCATATTGGCGGTGGACGCCACGGTGAG
>NZ_BTCK01000147.1:0-215 GCF_033239625.1 Paenibacillus sp. CCS19 | reverse complement strand
CTATCTGCCCCCCGCTCGCCCTTCGCGCCACTTAGGATACTTTTATGTACTCTATCTGCTCCATACTCGCCGTTCGCGCACTTAGGATGCTTTTATGTACCCTATCTGCTCCACGCTCGCCGTTCGCACCACTTAGCTTACTTTTATGTACTCTATCTGCCCCCCGCTCGCCCTTCGCGCCACTTAGGATACTTTTATGTACTCTATCTGCTCCA
>NZ_BTCK01000146.1:0-216 GCF_033239625.1 Paenibacillus sp. CCS19 | reverse complement strand
GAGCGGTACGCCGCCAGCGAGCGCAATAAGGTGCAAAAATGCACCATATGGGAGCGGAATGCTACCAACGAGCGCAATAAGGTGCAAAAATGCACCATATGGGAGCGGTACGCCGCCAGCGAGCGCAATAAGGTGCAGAAATGCACCACATGTGAGCGGTACGCCGCCAGCGAGCGCAATAAGGTGCAGAAATGCACCACATGTGAGCGGAATGCT
>NZ_BTCK01000145.1:0-218 GCF_033239625.1 Paenibacillus sp. CCS19 | reverse complement strand
TACCATTGGCGCTGGAGGACTTAACGGTCGTGTTCGGTATGGGTACGTGTGGAACCCCTCCGCTATCGACACTAAACAGATTATAATGGCCGATGATCGACCTTTTTTTGAAGACTTGCGCCTTCAAAACTGAACATGAGCGACATGTTTTGGTTTGCAGCTTACGCTGCTTATCCAGTCATCTGCGTGACTGGGTATATCCTTAGAAAGGAGGTGAT
>NZ_BTCK01000144.1:0-218 GCF_033239625.1 Paenibacillus sp. CCS19 | reverse complement strand
ACTTCTGCACCTTCGGGCGCCCGCGGCGGCGTTCGCGCTATGCGTAGGTGCACTTCTGCACCTACGGACGCTCACGGCGGCCTTCGCGCTATACGTAGGTGCACTTCTGCACCTTCGGGCGCTCACGGCGGCCTTCGCGCTATACGTAGGTGCAGTTCTGCACCTTCGGGCGCTCACGGCGGCCTTCGCGCTATGCGTAGGTGCACTTCTGCACCTTC
>NZ_BTCK01000143.1:0-218 GCF_033239625.1 Paenibacillus sp. CCS19 | reverse complement strand
GACTCGAACCTACGACACCCTGATTAAAAGTCAGGTGCTCTACCAACTGAGCTAATGGCTCATGAGAAAATGGCTGGGGATCAAGGGATCGAACCTTGGAATGACGGAGTCAAAGTCCGTTGCCTTACCGCTTGGCTAATCCCCAACAATTAATTAATGGGGCGATCGAGGGGAATTGAACCCCCGAATGTCGGAATCACAATCCGATGCGTTAACCA
>NZ_BTCK01000142.1:0-218 GCF_033239625.1 Paenibacillus sp. CCS19 | reverse complement strand
GGAAGGTGCGGCTGGATCACCTCCTTTCTAAGGAATTACCTGATCACGTAGATGATCAGATAACAGGCTTACAGTTGTTACTCGCTCGTTGTCAGTTTTGAAAGAGCAATTGCTTCTATTGAAGCACATTGAATTCTTTCAAAATGTCGAATCGTTTTGTCTTCTAACTTCCAACATTTGAGTGTTGCTAGTGACGAAACAAAGTGATAAGATGTACT
>NZ_BTCK01000141.1:0-221 GCF_033239625.1 Paenibacillus sp. CCS19 | reverse complement strand
AACGGCAACGCTGGCGCTGACGAACGCAGACAACACCGCTAAGCAAATGCGTTTCTCCAACGATGGAACGACGTGGAGCGCATGGGAAGCCTACGCGGCAGCTAAGAGCAGCTGGACGCTGAGTACGGGCGACGGCACGAAGACAGTAAGCGTGCAGCTGAAGGATGCAGCGAACAACATTACGACGATCAGCGACACGATCACGCTCGACACAGTGAAGC
>NZ_BTCK01000140.1:0-226 GCF_033239625.1 Paenibacillus sp. CCS19 | reverse complement strand
CGAACCCCTGTTACCTCCGTGAAAGGGAGGTGTCTTAACCCCTTGACCAACGGGCCTTGCAAACAAGAACTTTCTGGAGCTCTCAACCGGGATCGAACCGGTGACCTCATCCTTACCATGGATGCACTCTACCTACTGAGCTATGAGAGCGAAATGGCTCCCTGAACAGGACTCGAACCTGTGACAACTCGATTAACAGTCGAGTGCTCTACCAACTGAGCTATCA
>NZ_BTCK01000139.1:0-229 GCF_033239625.1 Paenibacillus sp. CCS19 | reverse complement strand
TCGCCGTTCACGCCACTTAGGATACTTTTTTGTGCTCTATCTGCTCCACCGCTCGCCGTTCACTCCACTTAGGATACTTTTTTGTGCTCTATCTGCTCCATACTCGCCGTTCGCACCACTTAGGATACTTTATTGTGCTCTATCTGCCCCATACTCGCCGTTCGCACCACTTAGGATACTTTTATGTACTCTATCTGCTCCACGCTCGCCGTTCGCGCCACTTAGGATA
>NZ_BTCK01000138.1:0-231 GCF_033239625.1 Paenibacillus sp. CCS19 | reverse complement strand
TACGTGTGGAACCCCTCCGCCATCGACACCAAACGGATATGTCGGCTGTTGATCACGAGGCGAGCTCGATGATGCATATTCGACGTCGAATCTTGATTCAGCCTTCGAACTCCGTTGCTCATGTAGGGTTTGCCTACACTCCGCTACTCATTCTTCAGTCTAAATCAACCTTCTCGGTGCTGAACAGCCTATTGGTTTATCGAAAGAAGCAATTGCTCTTTCAAAACTGAC
>NZ_BTCK01000137.1:0-234 GCF_033239625.1 Paenibacillus sp. CCS19 | reverse complement strand
TTCCAGAATGAAGCTGGGGCATGGAGCGCATGGGAAGCTTACGCAGCAGCGAAGAGCTGGACGTTAAGCACAGGCGACGGTACGAAAACAGTGAATGCCGAGCTGAAGGACGCGGTCGGCAACGTATATGCAATCAGTGACACCATTAATTACGATACGGCTAAGCCTATTATTACGGGTGTCGTGGACGGCAGCTTGAACAATGCCGATCTGACGATCACGTTCAATGAAGGA
>NZ_BTCK01000136.1:0-235 GCF_033239625.1 Paenibacillus sp. CCS19 | reverse complement strand
ATTAAGTGTGGTAAACCCCCGCCTAACTACGCACCAACTATCGAATCTGGCTACTCAGAATGGATTAAGTGTGTCACAGCCACACTTAATCGTTCGCAAACCTGACTCGCAGCCAATTAAGTGTGCCAAATCCCCGCCTAACGACGCACCAACACTCGAATCTCGCTCCCCAGAATGGCTTAAGTGTGTCTCAACCACACTTAATCGTCCGCAAACCTGACTCGAAGCCGATTAA
>NZ_BTCK01000135.1:0-235 GCF_033239625.1 Paenibacillus sp. CCS19 | reverse complement strand
CATACGCTAAGCGTTTTGGCGAATGCCAAAATCGCAACTTCGAAAGCATAAACTTAATCCTTCCTCGGAAGGTAGAGCATATGCTAAGCTAAAATGGTTTGCTACCATATTCATATTCAGTTTTCAGGGTGTGATCTTCGTTTAGAAAATCACCACTTGAAGTGGTTTTTTTTTGGCCTTTAGCTCAGCTGGTTAGAGCGCACCCCTGATAAGGGTGAGGTCGGTGGTTCGAGTC
>NZ_BTCK01000134.1:0-249 GCF_033239625.1 Paenibacillus sp. CCS19 | reverse complement strand
TGTACTGTCCACCAGTCCTTACGGTCTGACTTCAACCTATACACAACGCTCCCCTACCCAAGTCGTAGTCTTCACTTCAGCCTGGTGATGTTTAGCTTGGGGTCATTTTGTCAGAATCTTGAACAACCGATATAGTTGATTCTGACTAATGCCCGGTGCTTCCACCAGAACAAAGTGAAGACTACGACATGCCATAGCTTCGGTGGTGTGTTTAGCCCCGTTACATTTTCGGCGCAGAGTCACTCGACC
>NZ_BTCK01000133.1:0-251 GCF_033239625.1 Paenibacillus sp. CCS19 | reverse complement strand
AGCTTTCCGGAGGAAAGCTCGCATCGGAAGCATAGTCTCTAGCTTCTCCAGCATAACCCTGACTCTCCGCTTTGCGGTCGTCTCCCTCAAGCTGAGGGAGGCAATATTGTTGATCCATCTCCCTATTCAGTTGATGGATCATATGAGTGATTGACACCGTGGGGCCGCTGCGAGTCAGGGTATGCTTACGATCGCTGTTGTCCTCGGATTGTTCTGAACTTATAGATTCAGATATGGTAACAATCCGAGTG
>NZ_BTCK01000132.1:0-253 GCF_033239625.1 Paenibacillus sp. CCS19 | reverse complement strand
GTGCGTAAGCATCTATATTGCACCTTGAAAACTGGATATGAAGTAGCAAAACATTCTTTAGCTAAGAGTAACTTTTAATTTAGCGAAGATTAGATGGATGACAGCGACTTTTGTAGATTTGTTTCAACCATTGGTTCTATTGAATCGAGGAAACAAAGCTACAACGGGAGCGGCAGCCACTAATCGAGCGTCAGGTTAAGCTACTAAGAGCGCACGGAGGATGCCTAGGCACTAGGAGCCGAAGAAGGACGTG
>NZ_BTCK01000131.1:0-274 GCF_033239625.1 Paenibacillus sp. CCS19 | reverse complement strand
CTTAGCGGTGTTGTCTGCGTTCGTCAGCGCCAGCGTTGCCGTTGTCGCATTCGTCTCTGCAGCGCCGCCGTTAATGATGACTGTGCCGTTTGGTCCCGTTTTGTCCAGCGTGAACGTGACTGTCGTCGCATTGCCTGCCGCATCCGTAACCGTCAGCGTATGGTCGCCTTCCGTCGTTACTTGGCTGCCGCTCGTGAATGTTGTGCCTCCATCGAGGTCGCCCGTTCCTTCATTGAACGTGATCGTCAGATCGGCATTGTTCAAGCTGCCGTCC
>NZ_BTCK01000130.1:0-274 GCF_033239625.1 Paenibacillus sp. CCS19 | reverse complement strand
CAAAACAGGTGTTATCAAGGCGGACGGAACGGTGACCCGCCCAAGCTACACAGCAGGCGATGCGACTGTAACGCTGACAGCATCGATCAAGAAGGGCTCCGTCGAAGAGACGAAGACCTTCACATTGACGGTAACGAAGCTTGCACAAACGGACGCTGAAGCAGTGGCAGCAGCGAAAGCGGCAGTGGAAGTAGGCTATGCAAGCGGCGAATCCGCTTCGGATGTGAAGCAAAACCTGACGCTCAGCACGAACGGCACGGACGGAACGAGCGTG
>NZ_BTCK01000129.1:0-282 GCF_033239625.1 Paenibacillus sp. CCS19 | reverse complement strand
GGGAATCGAACCCGCGACCCTCGCCTTGGCAAGGCGATGCTCTACCGCTGAGCCACTTCCGCACATCATTACTTCAAAACTAAGCCTGAGAAAAAAATAAACCTTGTTCAGGTTATAGGTTTAGTCTAGTTGGAGCGGGTGATGGGAATCGAACCCACGCTATCAGCTTGGAAGGCTGAAGTTCTACCATTGAACTACACCCGCGTGTAAAATAAGAAATGGTCGGGATGACACGATTTGAACATGCGACCCCCTGGTCCCAAACCAGGTGCTCTACCAAGC
>NZ_BTCK01000128.1:0-284 GCF_033239625.1 Paenibacillus sp. CCS19 | reverse complement strand
TCAGGTATTGGAGCCGACAACTCCAATTTTTATTTCCCACGGAACGCAGGAGTGCACGGAGAGTAAACAGCGGTACAGCGGGTTTACGTCCGACTTTTGTATAGATGTTCCTACCACTTAATCTTATCAAGGGAACATCTATACAACGGGAGGCGCGGTGCCGCGTTTGATCGGAGTGCATGTTTTGCGACCAATGCTCATTCAATATAGGTCGGCGGCTTAGGTATTGGAGCCGACAACTCCAATTTTTATTTCCCACGGAACGCAGGAGTGCACGGAGAGCA
>NZ_BTCK01000127.1:0-285 GCF_033239625.1 Paenibacillus sp. CCS19 | reverse complement strand
AAGCGCAGCAATGCGTGCAGCTGACGAGTACTAATCGATCGAGGGCTTATCCTAAGCGTTTTGGCGAATGCCAAAATCGCAACTTCGAAAGCATAAACTTAATCCTTCTTCGGAAGGTAGAGCATGTGCTAAAGCTAAAATGGTTTGCTACCATATTCATATTCAGTTTTCAAGGTGTGATCCTTATGATAAGAAATCACCACCACAGAAATGTGGTTTTTTTATTGGCCTTTAGCTCAGCTGGTTAGAGCGCACCCCTGATAAGGGTGAGGTCGGTGGTTCGAG
>NZ_BTCK01000126.1:0-286 GCF_033239625.1 Paenibacillus sp. CCS19 | reverse complement strand
CTCCTTGTCGCGGTCGCAGATCAGCACGCCGTCCATCACTTCCAGCTTGGCAACCTGAATGGATGAGCGGCGCGTTTCATAGCCCGAATCCTCCTCATGCCCATGAACACGGCCAGGATGAGTGAAATAAAAGATATACCCTTCATCGCCTTGGACGACCACATCGGCGTGAAGGCCGATCGTCCCGTCTTCCGCACGAATGCCAGGTTGGTCGAGAATGAGTCCGTTTCGTTCCCACGTCTCAAGATCATTCGAGCGGTACACGCCTTGACCGCGCCACTCGTCT
>NZ_BTCK01000125.1:0-291 GCF_033239625.1 Paenibacillus sp. CCS19 | reverse complement strand
GGTAGAGCATATGCTAAAGCTAAGGATTCAACATTCGCATCCAGTTTTGAAGGTGTAACCTTCAAGCTGACCACCAAGAGACCAATCAGCACCGAGAAGGTTGAATTGGATCGAAAAAGGAGCAACGGAGTGTAGGCAAATCCTACATGAGTAGCGGACTTCGAGAGCCGGTTCAAGATTCGACGTCGAGTAAGCCTCTTGAGATACTTCGTGATCATTGGTCGTATATGGCGGTGTAGCTCAGCTGGCTAGAGCATTCGGTTCATACCCGGAGGGTCGGGGGTTCGAGTC
>NZ_BTCK01000124.1:0-293 GCF_033239625.1 Paenibacillus sp. CCS19 | reverse complement strand
CTTGTTCCGTTATCAGGTCCAATGGAGCCACACCTCTCATTCGCACCGTCGTTTAGTATTATGAACAGCCGGCGGTTGATCTATTCATCATTTCTTAACATTTTGTCAAAAACATCTGAGTTATGTGAGCGGCTCGAATTATCCATACAAGCACAGTAAAAGAGGCCCTCGCGGGCCTCTCTTGACGGTGGTTTGAAATTGAGTTCATTCTCATCAACACTTTGCGCTGATACTCGGGTAACGCTCGTTAAAGCGTGTGTGAATCAGAGATACTCTGCGACACAACCCCTCGC
>NZ_BTCK01000123.1:0-296 GCF_033239625.1 Paenibacillus sp. CCS19 | reverse complement strand
AAGTAGGCTATGCAAGCGGCGATTCCGCTTCGGATGTGAAGCAGAATCTGACGCTCAGCACGGCAGGCCTAGACGGAACGAGCATCACTTGGAGCTCGGACAAATCGAGCATCGTCGCAGCCAACGGAACGGTAACCCGCCCAAGCTACACAGCGGGTGACGCACTCGTAACGCTGACAGCGACGATCAAGAAAGGTTCCGTCGAAGAGACGAAGACCTTCACATTGACGGTAACGAAGCTTGCACAAACCGATGCTGAAGCAGTAGCAGCGGCGAAAGCGGTAGTGGAAGTAGGC
>NZ_BTCK01000122.1:0-299 GCF_033239625.1 Paenibacillus sp. CCS19 | reverse complement strand
GTGGGGCTCACCCACACTTAATTATCGTCGGACCCTTGGATGCCTGCTTCATGTAACATTAGGCGGGGCTGAGACACACTTATTGCGCTTTCGCCGTTGGAGTTAGCAGTTTTAATGGGGGCTCCCACACTTCATTTATCATCGGACCCTTGGATGCCTGCTTCATATAACATTAGGCGGGGCTGAGTCACACTTATGGTGCTTTCGGCGTTGGAGTTAGCGGTATTAGTGGGGGGCTCCCACACTTCACTTATCATCGGACCCTTGGATGCCTGCTTCATGTAACATTAGGCGGGGCT
>NZ_BTCK01000121.1:0-299 GCF_033239625.1 Paenibacillus sp. CCS19 | reverse complement strand
ACGGAACGAGCATCACTTGGGGCTCGGACAAATCGAGCATCGTCGCAGTCAACGGAACAGTGACACGCCCAAGCTACACAGCAGGCGATGCTCTCGTAACGCTGACGGCAACGATTAAGAAGGGCTCCGTCGAAGAGACGAAGACCTTCACACTGACGGTAACGAAGCTAGCGCAAACCGACACCGAGGCAGTAGCGGCGGCGAAAGCGGCAGTTGAAGTTGGCTATGCAAGCGGAGATTCTGCATCTGACGTGAAGCAGAATCTGACGCTCAGCACGGCAGGCCTAGACGGAACGAGC
>NZ_BTCK01000120.1:0-302 GCF_033239625.1 Paenibacillus sp. CCS19 | reverse complement strand
ACGGAACGAGCATCACTTGGGGCTCGGACAAATCGAGCATCGTCGCAGTCAACGGAACAGTGAAACGCCCAAGCTACACAGCAGGCGATGCACTCGTAACGCTGACGGCGACGATCAGGAAAGGCTCTGTCGAAGAGACGAAGACCTTCACGCTGACGGTAACGAAGCTTGCACAAACCGATTCTGAGGCAGTTGCAGCAGCGAAGGCGGTAGTGGAAGTAGGCTATGCAAGCGGCGATTCCGCTTCGGATGTGAAGCAAAACCTGACGCTCAGCACGAACGGCACGGACGGAACGAGCGTG
>NZ_BTCK01000119.1:0-306 GCF_033239625.1 Paenibacillus sp. CCS19 | reverse complement strand
ATACACGTCCTTCGATTACCACGACATGCTGCCAAAGGTTGGCGCCCAAATCAGCATGTCTCGCAGAGGCAATTGTTATGACAATGCCTCAATGGAGAGCTTCTTCTCACATTTGAAGACAGAAGGTCTCTATCCTTATGATATCCGATCAATTGAGGAAGCACAAAGACGAATTGAGGAATACATCTACTTTTACAATCATCGTCGTCCTCAAAGAAGATTAAACAAGCTGACTCCGGTACAGTACCAGAGCCAGCTTGCGAAGTAGGGGTTTTTCTTACTGTCCATTAATTAGGGTCTTGACCA
>NZ_BTCK01000118.1:0-310 GCF_033239625.1 Paenibacillus sp. CCS19 | reverse complement strand
AGAGCATATGCTAAAGCTAAGGATTCAACATTCGCATCCAGTTTTGAAGGTGTAACCTTCTAAGGTTTCTAGAACAACTTGTTCTAGCAGCCAAGAGAGACTGATCAGCACCGAGAAGGTTGATTCAGACTGAAGAACGAGTAGCGGAGTTTAGCTGGAAGCTAAATGAGCAACGGAGTTCGAAGGCTGGATCAAGATTTGACGTCGAGTAAACTTCCTGAGTTTGCTTCGTGATCATCAGTCGTATATGGGGCCATAGCTCAGCTGGGAGAGCGCCTGCCTTGCAAGCAGGAGGTCAGCGGTTCGATCC
>NZ_BTCK01000117.1:0-311 GCF_033239625.1 Paenibacillus sp. CCS19 | reverse complement strand
CTTCGGAAGCATACGCTAAGCGTTTTGGCGAATGCCAAAATCGCAACTTCGAAAGCATAAACTAACTTAATCCTTCTTCGGAAGGTAGAGCATATGCTAAAGCTAAGGATTCAAAATTCGCATCCAGTTTTCAGGGTGTAATTACCTGGTCTATCAATGACAAGTGCATTGAATAGATGAGGCTTACACACAGCGCTTGGTCGCGCTGTACACCTGATGGTTTCCATTACCATAACAATGGACAAGTGTGGCGGTGTAGCTCAGCTGGCTAGAGCATTCGGTTCATACCCGGAGGGTCGGGGGTTCGAGTC
>NZ_BTCK01000116.1:0-324 GCF_033239625.1 Paenibacillus sp. CCS19 | reverse complement strand
TCAGGTATTGGAGCCGACAACTCCAATTTTTATTTCCCACGGAACGCAGGAGTGCACGGAGAGCAAACAGCGGTACAGCGAGTTTACGTCCGACTTTTGTATAGATGTTCCAACCAACCTAATCTTATTGAGGGAACATCTATACAACGGGAGGCGCGGTGCCGCGTTTGATCGGAGTGCATGATTTGCGACCAATGCTCATTCAATATATGTCGTCGGCTCAGGTATTGGAGCCGACAACTCCAATTTTTATTTCCCACAGAACGCAGGAGTGCACGGAGAGCAAACAGCGGTACAGCGAGTTTACGTCCGACTTTTGTATAG
>NZ_BTCK01000115.1:0-329 GCF_033239625.1 Paenibacillus sp. CCS19 | reverse complement strand
CTGAAGCAGTAGCAGCGGCGAAAGCGGCAGTAGAAGTTGGCTATGCAAGCGGCGATTCTGCATATGACGTGAAGCAGAATCTGACGCTCAGCACGGCAGGACTAGACGGAACGAGCATCACTTGGGGCTCGGACAAATCGAGCATCATCGCAGTCAACGGAACAGTGACACGCCCAAGCTACACAGCGGGTGACGCACTCGTAACGCTGACAGCAACAATCAAGAAGGGCTCCGTCGAAGAGACGAAGACCTTCACATTGACGGTCACGAAGCTTGCACAAACCGATGCTGAAGCAGTAGCAGCGGCGAAAGCGGTAGTGGAAGTAGGC
>NZ_BTCK01000114.1:0-332 GCF_033239625.1 Paenibacillus sp. CCS19 | reverse complement strand
GCTTACGATACATAAAAGTACATTAACTGTCCGCGATCCAGCGGCCTCCCGACTTAGCATACATAAAAGTACACTAATTGTCCGTGGCGTAGCGTACGCTCAGCTTAGGATACATAAAAGTACCCTAACAGTTCGCGATCCAGCGGCCTCCCTGCTTAGGATACATAAAAGTACCCTAACAGTTCGCGATCCAGCGGTCGCTTGGTTTAGGATACATAAAAGTACCCTAACAGTTCGCGATCCAGCGTCCGCTCGGCTTACGATACATAAAAGTACATTAACTGTCCGCGATCCAGCGGCCTCCCGACTTAGCATACATAAAAGTACACTAA
>NZ_BTCK01000113.1:0-355 GCF_033239625.1 Paenibacillus sp. CCS19 | reverse complement strand
ATGTAGGTTTTGCCTACACTCCGCTACTCGTTCTTCAGTCTGAATCAACCTTCTCGGTGCTGACCGACCTTCATTTAAATCTTTTCTCGTTCCGTAAACAACAAAAAGCATATCATAAAGACATAGCTGGTTCTCGTCCTATGTACTTGACGTCTTCCTACTCTTCCAAGACCCTGCGGGCAAGTACCATTGACGCTGAAGGACTTAAAGGCCTATGCGTCGATGATCAAGAAGAGTAATCAAGGAGCTCACTCGACGTCGAATCTTGATCCAGCCTTCTTGGTGCTGATCAACCTCTTTTTAAACTCTTTATCGTTGGTAAGCAACAAACCCTAAAAAACAAAAAAGCCATGTC
>NZ_BTCK01000112.1:0-394 GCF_033239625.1 Paenibacillus sp. CCS19 | reverse complement strand
GGAAGCGCAGCAATGCGTGCAGCTGACGAGTACTAATCGATCGAGGGCTTATCCTAAGCGTTTGGCGAATGCCAAAATCGCAACTTCGAAAGCATAAACTTAATCCTTCTTCGGAAGGTGAAGCAAATCCTAAAGCTAAGGATTCAACATTCGCATCCAGTTTTGAAGGTGTAACCTTCTAATAAGACTGATCAGCACCGAGAAGGTTGATTCAGATCGAAGAACGAGTAGCGGAGTTTAGCTGGAAGCTAAATGAGCAACGGAGTTCGAGAGCTGGAGCAAGATTCGATGTCGAGTAAGCTCCCTGAGTTTACATCGTGATCATCAGTCGTTATTTTCCCTGATAGCTCAGTTGGTAGAGCACTCGACTGTTAATCGAGTTGTCACAGGTTCG
>NZ_BTCK01000111.1:0-409 GCF_033239625.1 Paenibacillus sp. CCS19 | reverse complement strand
TCCTTAGAAAGGAGGTGATCCAGCCGCACCTTCCGATACGGCTACCTTGTTACGACTTCACCCCAATCATCTACCCCACCTTCGACGGCTGGCTCCTTGCGGTTACCCCACCGGCTTCGGGTGTTGTAAACTCTCGTGGTGTGACGGGCGGTGTGTACAAGACCCGGGAACGTATTCACCGCGGCATGCTGATCCGCGATTACTAGCAATTCCGACTTCATGGAGGCGAGTTGCAGCCTCCAATCCGAACTGAGACCAGCTTTATAGGATTCGCTCCAGGTCGCCCCTTCGCAGCCCGTTGTACTGGCCATTGTAGTACGTGTGTAGCCCAGGTCATAAGGGGCATGATGATTTGACGTCATCCCCGCCTTCCTCCGGTTTGTCACCGGCAGTCATTCTAGAGTGCCCA
>NZ_BTCK01000110.1:0-418 GCF_033239625.1 Paenibacillus sp. CCS19 | reverse complement strand
AAGCGCAGCAATGCGTGCAGCTGACGAGTACTAATCGATCGAGGGCTTATCCTAAGCGTTTTGACGAATGCCAAAATCGCAACTTCGAAAGCATATACTTAAGCTAAGGATTCAAATATTCGCATCCAGTTTTGAAGGTGTAACCTTCAACATCGTAGAGTTGCTTACAGCATCTACTACAATGGAAGTAAAAAACCGGCTGTTCAGCACCGAGAAGGTTGATTAAGATCGAAGAATGAGTAGCGGAGTGTAGGCAGACCTACATGAGCAACGGAGTTCGAGAGCTGAATCAAGATTCGATGCTGAATAAGCTACCTGAGATTCATCGTGATCAACGGTCGGTTTTTTATCACCTTATGCGGCCCGTTGGTCAAGGGGTTAAGACACCTCCCTTTCACGGAGGTAACAGGGGTTCGAA
>NZ_BTCK01000109.1:0-425 GCF_033239625.1 Paenibacillus sp. CCS19 | reverse complement strand
GTTAGGCGGGGGTTTACCACACTTAATCGGCTTCGAGTCAGGTTTGCGGACGATTAAGTGTGGCTCGTGACACACTTAATCCATTCTGAGTAGCCAGATTCGGTAGTTGGTGCGTCGTTAAACTGGGGTTTAACACACTTAATTGGTTTCGAGTCAGGTTTGCGAATGATTAAGTGTGGCTGTGACACACTTAATCCCACCTGTGGGGCGAGATTCGATAGTTGGTGCATCGTTAGGCGGGGATTTGCCACACTTAATTGGCAGCGAATCAGGTTTGCGAACGATTAAGTGTGGCTGTGACACACTTAATCCCACCTGTGGTGTGGGGCGAGATTCGGTAGTTGGTGCGTCGTTAGGCGGGGATTTGGCACACTTAATTGGCTGCAAGTCAGGTTTGCGGACGATTAAGTGTGGCTTTGACACAC
>NZ_BTCK01000108.1:0-472 GCF_033239625.1 Paenibacillus sp. CCS19 | reverse complement strand
TCACGCACATGTGGTGCAAAACTGCACCATATTTCGCGACTAGCGCCCGCATTACGCACACGAGGTGCAAAACCGCACCATATCGCGCGTCCAATGCCCGTATCGCGCACATGTGGTGCAGAACTGCACCATATCGCGCGTCCAGCGACCGTATCACGTATACGAGGTGCAAAACTGCACCATATCGTGCGTCCAGCGCCCGAATCACGCACACGAGGTGCAAAACTGCACCTTATTTCGCATCCAGCGCCCGTATCGCGCACACGAGGTGCAGAACTGCACCTTATTTCGCTGTCAGCGACCGTATCACGCACACGAGGTGCAATACTGCACCTTATTTCGCATCCAGCGACCGTATCCACGCACATGAGGTGCAATACTGCACCTTATTTCGCATCCAGCGCCCGCCTCACGCACATGTGGTGCAAAACTGCACCATATTTCGCGACTAGCGCCCGCATTACGCACACGA
>NZ_BTCK01000107.1:0-573 GCF_033239625.1 Paenibacillus sp. CCS19 | reverse complement strand
TTAATTCGTGCTTGGCGTCTTCCTACTCTCCCAGGACCCTGCGGTCCAAGTACCATTGGCGCTGGAGGACTTAACGGTCTGAATCGGTCGATGATCACGAAGTAACTCTTTAAGCATATTCGGCATCGAATCTTGATCCAGCCTTTGAACTCCGTTGCTCATGTAGGTTTTGCCTACACTCCGCTACTCGTTCTTCAGTCTGAATCAACCTTCTCGGTGCTGATCGACCTCTATTTAAATCTTTTCTCGTTCCGTAAACAATAAGTACAACAAAAAAGCCATGTCATAATGACATGGCTTCATTCGTGCTTGGCGTCTTCCTACTCTCCCAGGACCCTGCGGTCCAAGTACCATTGGCGCTGGAGGACTTAACGGTCGTGTTCGGTATGGGTACGCGTGGAACCCCTCCGCCATCGACACCAAACGAATTCGACTGATGATCACGAAGTAAACTCAAGGAGCTTATTCGGCATCGAATCTTGATTCAGCTCTCGAACTCCGTTGCTCATGTAGGTGTTGCCTACACTCCGCTACTCATTCTTCGATCTAAATCAACCTTCTCGGTGCTGATCA
>NZ_BTCK01000106.1:0-651 GCF_033239625.1 Paenibacillus sp. CCS19 | reverse complement strand
AAACCCTCCCTCTCCCGAGAGGGAGGGCTCCAAGGGTTGCACCCTTTGGAATCCCGCAGGACTGGTCTAGATACGGTGGAGCGTGTGCTCGCTTTAGTCCCCTTGGGACACGCTCTACGTCGATTGTGTCTAGGTACGGTAGATGAGTGAGATAGGTGGCGAAGCTCGACCCTACTTTAGTGCAATTAAGCCGCTTGTCGTCCCTGCGGGACACGCTCTAGGTCGATGCTCGACCGGATAAAGGGGCTTCGCCCCTTCAAGATCTCTATTTGTTGAGGCGCAGCCCCTTACTGATGTTGAAGGGCTAGCCCTTGGGGGGAATTTGGCGACTCGAGCTTGCGAGGAGGAGCCCTTATGGTCGAGCGCTAAACAAGAGCGTGTCCCGGAGGGACGACAAGCGGCTAGATTGCACATATCGTGGGTCGAGCAACACTGCATGATATCATTCATCCAACCGTATTTAGATCCATCTAACGAACAGCGTGTCCCGGAAGGGACGAAAGCGACTCTTACCACTAATCGTAACTAGATGGCGTATCCAGGAGTCCAGAGGGCGGAGGCCTTTGGGGCCCTCCCTCTTTGGAGAGGGAGGGTTTGGGTGGGTGTGGTCGAATGAGGGTTTGGGTGGAGCTGGTCGTAAGAAGGTGGGGT
>NZ_BTCK01000105.1:0-671 GCF_033239625.1 Paenibacillus sp. CCS19 | reverse complement strand
TTTCGGTTCGGCTTATCGGCTTCGAAATCGCGATTCAATACATTTGCTGCGACACGATCGCCTACGGATGAGGCATAATTACAGCGGTGCTTACGGCGAGTCTTCGCTCGTAACCCCAACAGTTGCATGAGCCTCAATACCTTCTTGTGATTCCACCATACTTGATGGTCTTGGTATAGAAATAGCTGGAGTTGCCTGTATCCGTATTTACCCTCATACCGCATATATACAGACTGAATCAGTTCTTTCGCGTCCTTGTCCGGATCAATATGGATTCGCTTCAAATAGGCGTAGTAACCGCTTCTGGACACGCCAAACAATTTACAGAGCATCGTAACCTCATACTCCACTGCTAATTTCCTAATAGCTGCATATTTCTGTGTTGCACCTCCTGCATCCAGATTTCCAAACACTTTTTTAAGAAAGCATTCTCCCGTTCTAACTTCTCCACATAGCGGTTCTGGTCCACGTACTCTTCTTTACGTCCTCGCTGATCCAGCAGTCCAAGCTCCCCTAGCTCCTTGTACTTCCTCATCCACACTTTAATTCGTCCTGGATCATAAATATCCAGTTCCTTCATGATTTCACGATATGTCTTCCCCTGTAGCTTCAACTGTATCGCTCTCTGTTTCGTTTCTTCACTATACTGATTCAATTTCTGACCTTTTTTT
>NZ_BTCK01000104.1:0-690 GCF_033239625.1 Paenibacillus sp. CCS19 | reverse complement strand
TACAAGCAAATGGGTGAATTCGGATTAATGGATACTCGCGGGAAGAGAAAGGAATACGTGGATGAGGACCGCTATGTCAAAAGGCTTGAGTTGGAGAATGCCGTTCTAAAAAAGTGGTTGGCCATTACGAAGGCGGAGGTGTACCAGAGAAGCAACGGCTCGTCGAAGAGCTACGAGAGCATTTTACCGTTGCAGAGCTTTGCAAAGAAGTCGGGATCTCGAGAAGCGGATTTTATGCCTATCTCAAACGAAAAGACATAGACAAGGATCAACCATTCAGGGAGATCATTCGCGCCACGTATGAACGTTATGATGGTAAATATGGTTATCGTCAAGTACAGCTGTTCGTACTTCAAGATCATGAGGTATGGATGAATCATAAGAAAGTGCAGCGACTTATGCAGGAAATGGGTCTGTACGCTAAAATACGTCGAAAATTTCATCATCATCGGGGATGGAATTATGGAGATCGGGTGGCTAGAAATATACTAGATCGCAATTTTGAAACGACTGCGCCGAAGCAGAAATGGGTAACAGATATCACGCAATATCGAGTACAGGACTGCTGGCTGTACCTCTCTGCCATCAAAGACTTATGTGGTAACAAGATTGTAGCCTATAACATGGGCTTGCGAAACGATAAAGAGCTTGTGCTAGAAACGTTCACTAAGGCGTTTGAAATAGAGAAAG
>NZ_BTCK01000103.1:0-761 GCF_033239625.1 Paenibacillus sp. CCS19 | reverse complement strand
TTAGGATAAGCCCTCGATCGATTAGTACTCGTCAGCTGCACGCATTGCTGCGCTTCCACCTCGAGCCTATCAACCTGGTCGTCTTCCAGGGATCTTACATACTGGGAAATCTCATCTTGGAGGGGGCTTCGCGCTTAGATGCTTTCAGCGCTTATCCCGTCCGCACTTGGCTACCCAGCGGTGCTCCTGGCGGAACAACTGGTACACCAGCGGTGCGTCCATCCCGGTCCTCTCGTACTAAGGACAGCTCTCCTCAAATTTCCTACGCCCACGACAGATAGGGACCGAACTGTCTCACGACGTTCTGAACCCAGCTCGCGTACCGCTTTAATGGGCGAACAGCCCAACCCTTGGGACCTACTTCAGCCCCAGGATGCGATGAGCCGACATCGAGGTGCCAAACCTCCCCGTCGATGTGGACTCTTGGGGGAGATAAGCCTGTTATCCCCAGGGTAGCTTTTATCCGTTGAGCGATGGCCCTTCCATTCGGTACCACCGGATCACTAAGCCCGACTTTCGTCCCTGCTCGACTTGTTGGTCTCGCAGTCAAGCTCCCTTATGCCTTTGCACTCTCCGAATGATTTCCAACCATTCTGAGGGAACCTTTGGGCGCCTCCGTTACATTTTAGGAGGCGACCGCCCCAGTCAAACTGCCCACCTGACACGGTCCCTCCACCCGATTCAGGGTGGCAGGTTAGAACTCCGATACGATCAGGGTGGTATCCCAACGGCGCCTCCACCTAAGCTGGCGCTCAGGCTTC
>NZ_BTCK01000102.1:0-1027 GCF_033239625.1 Paenibacillus sp. CCS19 | reverse complement strand
GCATGGGAAGCCTACGCGGCAACGAAGAGCGGCTGGACGCTGAGTACGGGCGACGGAAGCAAGACCGTGAAGGTCGAGCTGAAGGATGCAGCAGGAAATGTCTCGCAAGCAAGCGGCAGCATCGTACTGGACACAACAGCGCCGAATGGCAGCTTGACGATTGAGAGCGGGAAGACGGATACGAACCAAGCAGCGGTACAACTGCAGTTGACGAATCCGGATGCAACGGCTGTCTCGATGCGATTCCAGAATGAAGCAGGCACATGGAGCGCATGGGAAGCTTACGCAGCAGCGAAGAGCTGGACGCTGAGCACAGGCGACGGCACGAAGACGGTGAATGCGGAGCTGAAGGACGCAGTCGGCAACGTATATGCAATCAGCGACACCATTAATTACGATACGGCCAAACCGGTAATTACGGGTGTCGTGGACGGCAGCTTGAACAATGCCGATCTGACGATCACGTTCAATGAAGGAACGGGCGACCTCGACGGTGGTACGGTCTTTGCAAGCGGCAGTCAAGTAACGACGGAAGGCGACCATACGCTGACGGTTACGGATGCGGCAGGTAACACGACGACAGTCACGTTCACGCTGGACAAAACGGGACCAAACGGCACAGTCGTCATTAACGGCGGTGCTGCAGAGACGAATGCGACAACGGCAACGCTGGCGCTGACGAACGCAGACAACACCGCTAAGCAAATGCGTTTCTCCAACGACGGAACGACGTGGAGTGCATGGGAAGCCTACGCGGCAACTAAGAGCAGCTGGACGCTTGCGACAGGTGATGGCACGAAGACAGTAAGCGTGCAGTTGAAGGATGCAGCGAACAACATTACGACGATCAGCGACACGATCACGCTCGACACAGTGAAGCCTGTCATTGCAGGCGTTGTGGACGGAAGCTTGAACAACGCCGATCTAACGATCACGTTCAATGAAGGAACGGGCGATCTCGACAGCGGCACGGCATTCACGAGCGGCAGCAAAGTAACGACGGAAGGCGACCATACGCTGACGGTTA
>NZ_BTCK01000101.1:0-1041 GCF_033239625.1 Paenibacillus sp. CCS19 | reverse complement strand
TGCGAACACCGGCGAAAAATCACAATTGTTCGTTGACTACGAGCGGCTCAAGAAGCTGGAAGAAATGAACCGTGAGCTGCAAGAGGAAAACGAGATCCTAAAAAAGGCGATGCACTTCTTCACCAAAAACCGAGACTGATTTACGCATTTATTCGTAAACACCGCTTCCAGTTTCGTGTTGAGAAGATGTGCAAAGTAATGGGAGTTTCCCGAAGCGGTTATTACAAATGGGTGAAGCGTAAACCAAGTGGTCAGGAAAAGCTTCGTATGAAGCGAATGAAGCGCATTAAACATCACTTCTATGCCTTCAAGAAACGATACGGCAGCGATAAAATCGCAGCCAAATTACGCGAGGAGAAAGACACTATTGCGACAAAGACTGTAGCCTGCTTGATGAAAGAAATGGGCCTACGCTCTTGTACCGTGAAGAAATACAAAGCAACAACTAACTCGAAACATAATCAACCGGTTTATGATAACGTGCTGAATCGTAACTTTAATGTGTTGGCACCGAACAAAGTGTGGGTCACAGACATTACGTACATCGGGACCTCTCAAGGCTGGGTGTATCTTGCAAGTGTAATGGACCTATACTCGCGTAAAATCGTCGGTTGGTCGCTTGGTGATCGAATGACGAAAGAGCTGGTACTGGAGGCTTTCGACAAAGCATGTGCACGTCAGAAACCACCACCAGGACTGATACACCACTCTGACCGAGGCTCGCAGTATGCTTCAACAGAGTACCGCGATCGACTGGTCGGACACGAGATGATTGGCAGCATGAGCCGCAAAGGAAATTGTTACGACAACGCATGTATTGAGTCTTTTCACAGCGTAATTAAGAAAGAACTCGTGTACCAAACAAAATTTAAAACCCGCAAACAGGCATACGACGCGATCTACGAGTACATTGAGCTGGAGTACAACCGCATTCGCATTCATTCTTCTATTGGGTATCTAACTCCACATTTGTGTGAAAAGAGATACTACGAGCAACTACAGGTCAGCTAAATTTGTGTCTACTTTCTTGACAGGGATCCA
>NZ_BTCK01000100.1:0-1073 GCF_033239625.1 Paenibacillus sp. CCS19 | reverse complement strand
GACGGATTGTCAAGCCAAGTGCGACAGTTCATCCATGAAGGCTTCGTAAGCAGATTTCCAGTTCAGGCATTTACGGGGGCGGTGGTTGATGAGACGAACAGCCTCGGCTAACCCCTCATCTGTGACCGTAGCGAAATCGTGCCCTTTAGGGAAAAACTCTCGTAAGAGCCCATTAGCGTTCTCATTGGAACCTCGTTGCCAAGAAGAATAGGGATCAGCAAAGAAGACGTTAACGTTGTGAAAATGCTCTAGCTCGGTGTAGCAGGCAAACTCTTTGCCGCGATCTGTAGTAGCGGTTTTAAAGGTACCTTGAGGGTATTGGCTAGCGGCTACACCAAAGGCGACTTCCATCGAATGCGCGGTGCGGTCGGGCATCTTAACAGCGAAGTATAACCTTGTCTTACGCTCGATAAAAGTGGCTGCACAGGCTTTGCTTTTCCCTCTGCTGGACACGACCGTATCCAACTCCCAGTGACCAAAGGTCGTACGCTTACGCACTTCCTTAGGGCGCTGACGGATCGGAGAACCGACGAGGAAGCGTCCTCGTGTCTCCATAGGTTTGCGTCTTTTCCCTTTGTGGCGAAGCACCTGCGTCTCTGATATGGTCAACTTACCATCATAAAGCCAGCGGTAGATCGTCTTAAAGCAAACGCCCGGCTGCCCTTCACTTCGCCCCTTTTCCGCGATTTGCTCCGGCGACCAGGTCTGTCTAAGCTTCTCCTGCAGCTCATCTGCTAGCTCAGGTGTTAACTTTCCTGTCGGAACACAAGAAGCTCTCCGCTGCTCATATGCATCCTGCGCAGCTTCTGCTACGTAATGATCGTCAGACTGTCCTCGTTGAAGTTCGCGGGCAATTGTAGAATGATGACGGTTAAGCTTCTGACCAATCTCTCTAGTCGTCCAGCCAAGCTCGTTCAATGTCTCTAGTTGTCCGCGTTCAATTATGCTAAGATGGGAGTAGCTCATGTTGGGTTCTCCTGTAAATGATGGTGGTGTGGTAACTTCCATTTTACACGAATCCATTCATGGGCTTCTTTGTGTTTAGCTGTCGCAATTCATATTACAATCCGTCA
>NZ_BTCK01000099.1:0-1263 GCF_033239625.1 Paenibacillus sp. CCS19 | reverse complement strand
GCTTAATTTGTGAGAAAACCTCGATCGGAGCAATTAAGAGTGGGGTATCCCCACTAATCTGCGCCGACGTATGATTTATTGGCTGCATGCTGAATTAAGAGTGGAAGAGCCCTACTTAATTGTGCGAAAACCTTGATCGGAGTCAATTAAGTGCGGGATATCCCCACTTAATCTGTGCCTACGTATGATTCAATTGGACTGTTTAAGTAAATTATTCGCTTTAAGCATCCGTTCGGACGTTCATCGATCGAATGGTTAGCAGTGTTGGCTAAGAAATTAAGCCTCAATTGGTTCAATTAATTCGGCAAAGTCGTTGCGTACGCTGCCGACCGCTGCAGATACTGGATAAGCCTCCATCAGCGATTCGTCGAATGGCGTGAACAAATGCTGCAGCCGGGCAGGGTCGTTCACCTTGCGGTCAAGCCATAAGGACTCGTCTTCGGGGCGCAGCAGCACCGGCATCCGATTGTGAATCGGCTCCATTAATTCGTTCGGCGAGGTCGTCAGCACGGTGCACGTACTTAGCTTGGAGCCGTCTGCCGCGACCCAAGTCTCGTATAAGCCGGCCATCGCGAACGGCTGTCGGTCGCGCATGACGATGCGCATCGGCTGTTTCGTTCCGTCTTGACGCGTCTTCCATTCATAGAAGCTGTCGGCAGGGACGAGGCACCGTTTGCGTCGTACGGCTTCGCGGAAAGCTGGCTTGTCCGCTGCGCTTTCGGCGCGGGCGTTAAGCATCTTCGAGCCGATCTTCGGGTCGTCCGCCCAAGGCGGCACAAGCCCCCACTTCAGTTCGCCGAGCCGATTCTGCTCTCCGTCATTGACGATTGCGAGCACGAGCTGGCCAGGCGCAACGTTATATTGCGGTCGATGATAGGGCACACTCGTATGTCCGATCATGAACCGAAGCATCATTTCTTCAAGCGATACGGTCAGGGTGTAACGTCCGCACATGTCAGCGGTCTCCTCCCATGCTGGATTTCGCGGTTCTGATCATAGCTATCGCTTATTATACATCGATTACAAGGCGTATGCATGCCTGCGGGATGTTTAGAGCTGGCAGGACGGACAGATACTACAACGGAACTGGGAACAATGAATAGGGTTTGCAAAAATGATTAGGAAGCGGAATTGATCGCATCGTGCAGGATGGATCGGGGAAAGGAAGGATGCGCGTGACGAACGCTCACCGCCGACGGGCTGGGCGTCTGGCGTCGAATCGGCGCTCGACTCGGCGTCTTGGCGCCCCCGCAGCCGCGGCGG
>NZ_BTCK01000098.1:0-1556 GCF_033239625.1 Paenibacillus sp. CCS19 | reverse complement strand
TATTATGAACGAAACAGACTCCCCGAATTGCAACACCTTAGGTTACTTTTGGGAATAATGGCGAGTAGATAGCCACACCACAACCAAAAGCAGAGCTAAACTGCAAAGGAGAGTCTGTACTATGAAGGATGCCATGAAGTATGTAGGTTTAGACGTATCCAAAGAAAAAATTGCAATTGCCATCGCCGACGAGGGCCGAGATAGTGCTAGATACTGGGGCATGATCGAGCACAACGAATATCAAATTTTAAAGGTTCTTAAAAAGCTGGGTGAACCGGACGAATTGAAAATCTGCTATGAGGCCGGTCCAACTGGATATCCTTTGGTTCGGCTGTTACTAGCACATGGATATGACTGCATTGTCATTGCACCTTCACTCATGCCAAGTAAACCAGGAGAAAGAGTAAAGACCGACCGTCGTGACGCACTTCGGCTGGCTCAATTACTTCGGGCTGGCGAATTAAGTAGTGTTCATGTTCCTAATCTGGAGGAAGAGGCATTGCGAGATCTGGTGCGTATGCGTGAAGACGTAAAGGAGGATCGGACTCGCATTCGTCAGCGAATCGGGAAGTTCCTTCTTCGTCATAATATTGCGCCTGTTGAGAGTATTCGTCGTTGGACAACGAAGTATCGAATTTGGTTGGATCGCATTTCGTTAGATCATGCATCACAACAACTCGTATTACAGGAAATGCTTCATCACTTAGATGAGATTGAAGCGAGACAGAAGCGTATCGAAGCCGCTATTCATGAAGAGGCGACTAAGGGATATAGCGCTCCAATGATTCAAGCGCTTCAAACTTTACGAGGCGTGGCTGAGACGACGGCGACTGGCATTGCAGCCGAAGTGTGTTCGTTTATTCGGTTCGGCAATGCGAAGGCATTTATGGGATACACGGGTTTGGTTCCTCGGGAGTATTCAAGTGGACAGAAGCGCTGGCAAGGACAAATAACAAAATCGGGAAACACACACCTTCGACGCTTATTAGTCGAGGCTGCGTGGAGTTACCGTTATAAGCCTGCTGTTCGAGGTGAGTTGAAAAAACGTCAACAAGGAAAGCAACCTGAGATCTTGTTGCTTTCTTGGAAAGCGCAGCATCGTTTGCATAAGAAATATACTAGCATGTTGGCGAAAGGAAAACCTGGCCCGAAAGCAGTGGTCGCTGTTGCACGGGAGCTTAGCGGATTCATCTGGTCGATTGCTAGAGAGATTGAGGGAAAGCGTCAAGAAGGATAAGGGACTCAAAGGTTTGGAAATTAATCGGGGTACCGACAATTAAAGATTGAAGAGCTGAGCAAGAAGGCAAAGGAAAAGCCGTAAGAGAGAACCCATGAGATCGCTATGTGCCAAACCCTTGAGGTTAAGATGCACGACAACAGTTCATGGCGCGCTCTCTATAGATGGAGAGAAAACATGCGGTACACAAAACCCGCGGATATCAGAATGCTCACCGTTGATAGCTTTTGCCTTCTTGTTCAGCTCGTTCATTCCTTATTTTTGTATTCTGAAACACCAGTTATAGCGTAGGGTTGACAAGTTTCGTTCATATCAGCGA
>NZ_BTCK01000097.1:0-1560 GCF_033239625.1 Paenibacillus sp. CCS19 | reverse complement strand
TCAGATTGTAGAGAAACCCACGTTTTTTTTCAAAACGCTGGGTTTCTCTTTGTGTTTAATCGTCTGTTAGTGATGCTTGAAAAAAGGGTTTTACCCCTTCACGCCCTCCGTTCCAGGTGAAGGGCAATCTTTTTCATGTTCTGTACGGCAGCGGTCATCAACGCTTGTTCCATCACGTTGTTTAACCCCCGCAAACGGCAATAGCGAAACCCGTGGAGCTGTTTAGCATCCGCGAAGCTTCGCTCAATCGTTTCTTTTCTCTTCTTGTAAAGCCTTTTACCAGACTTACTTAAACGGTTCTGTCTCACGTTCTCTTTACTGGCTTCCCAAATGTGTCGGGTAACAATTTTTCGTTTGTTGGCTGAACGTGTACACTGCTGCAGCAACGGGCACTCCGCACACAGCTTAGGATCCGACGAGTAGTGTCGGTAGCCGTTTCGGTCTGTTGTTCGGTAAGTCAGTTCTTGTTGCTGAGGACACACATACACATTGCGTTCTGTTTCATAGATAAACTTCCATTTTGGCTGCAGGCCTTGTGTTGGGTGAAACCGTCGATGCGCAATTACACCAAAGATTTTACGGTCTTCTAATCCTTTGCAAATGGGGGTCGTCATATAACCAGAATCTAGCGCAACAGCTTCAACCGCAAATTTAAAACGCTCCCGTTGACGATCTAATCGAGAGAGATAAGGCACTGAATCATGCATATTGCCAGCGGTGACGAAGACATCGGTAATGAGATTGTACTTCACATCAACAGTGCGGTGATCCAGGTAGAAGAAACCTTCCGGCTTGCCTTCTCGGTACATATACCCGCTGTCCGGGTCAGTTGTGCTTATCTTCACTTCCTTGTCTTCGTTCACCTCCTCCCGTGGTTTTAGAGCTTTTTTCCGTGCTCCTTACGATCCGCATCAATTGCAGCATTGAGTTCATTTACATAGTCTCGTGTATTTTGCTGAACTAGTTCTTTGGTGTATTTGTGTTTGTTGGCATTGGCCTTTACATGCGTCGAGTCAGAGATGAGCACACGTCCACCAATCATACGATGTGAAATCGCTTGGAGTACGATCTCATCGAAGATATCTTGGAATACGGAAGTGTCCTTGAACCGAGTTCTGCGATTCCAGCTAATCGTGGTGTGATCCGGAACGCGATCTGTCAGTCCAAGCCCAAGAAACCAACGATAGGCGATGTTGGTTTGAATTTCGCGTTCCAATTGACGCTCTGAACGAATGCCATAGAAATACCCGAGAAAGATCATCTTAAAGAGCACAAGAGGATCAACCGCTGGACGTCCATTATCTTGGCAATAGAGGTGACGTACCTTCTCATCAATAAATGAGAAATCGATATACTTATCGATCTTGCGAAGCATGTGGTCAGCAGGCACGAGATCTTCGATCGACACTAGCTCATAATTCTGTTGTTTGTCTCGATTAGAACGCAACATTAAAGACACCATCCGTTCTTATTAGTTACCAATATTATACCATATTAACGCGGTGTCGTAATAAACTAAATGGACATTAAAAAGGCTGTCGAGACTTTCTCGACAGCCTG
>NZ_BTCK01000096.1:0-1834 GCF_033239625.1 Paenibacillus sp. CCS19 | reverse complement strand
AACTCCGATACGATCAGGGTGGTATCCCAACGGCGCCTCCACCTAAGCTGGCGCTCAGGCTTCCTAGGCTCCCACCTATCCTGTACAGATCGTACCAAAGTCCAATATCAAGCTGCAGTAAAGCTCCATGGGGTCTTTCCGTCTTGTCGCGGGTAACCTGCATCTTCACAGGTATTAAAATTTCACCGGATCTCTCGTTGAGACAGCGCCCAAGTCGTTACGCCATTCGTGCGGGTCAGAATTTACCTGACAAGGAATTTCGCTACCTTAGGACCGTTATAGTTACGGCCGCCGTTTACTGGGGCTTCGGTTCATAGCTTCGCCTTGCGGCTAACCACTCCCCTTAACCTTCCAGCACCGGGCAGGCGTCAGCCCGTATACTTCGCCTTGCGGCTTCGCACAGACCTGTGTTTTTGCTAAACAGTCGCTTGGGCCTTTTCACTGCGGCCCCCTCGGGCTATTCACCCTACCGAGGCACCCCTTCTCCCGAAGTTACGGGGTCATTTTGCCGAGTTCCTTAACGAGAGTTCTTCCGCGCGCCTTAGCATGCTCTGCTCGCCTACCTGTGTCGGTTTGCGGTACGGGCACCTTCACCTGGCTAGAAGCTTTTCTTGGCAGCGGGAACACATAACCTTCGGTACTATAATTTTCCCTCCCCATCACAGCCCAGCCTTGCGATGTGCGGATTTGCCTACACATCAGCCTCACTGCTTGGACGGCCTATTCCATCAGGCCGCGTTACTATCCTTCTGCGTCACTCCATTGCTCGTAACGGTTTACGGTGGTACAGGAATATCAACCTGTTGTCCTTCGACTACGCCTTTCGGCCTCGCCTTAGGTCCCGACTTACCCTGGGCGGACGAGCCTTCCCCAGGAACCCTTAGGCTTTCGGCGGACAAGATTCTCACTTGTCTTTTCGTTACTCATACCGGCATTCTCACTTGTGTACTGTCCACCAGTCCTTACGGTCTGACTTCAACCTATACACAACGCTCCCCTACCCAAGTACCTTACGGTACATGCCATAGCTTCGGTGGTGTGTTTAGCCCCGTTACATTTTCGGCGCAGAGTCACTCGACCAGTGAGCTATTACGCACTCTTTAAATGGTGGCTGCTTCTAAGCCAACATCCTGGTTGTCTGTGCAACTCCACATCCTTTCCCACTTAACACACACTTGGGGACCTTAGCTGATGATCTGGGCTGTTTCCCTCTTGACAATGGATCTTAGCACTCACTGTCTGACTCCCGAGGAGCACGTACATGGCATTCGGAGTTTGACTGGACTTGGTAACCCTTGGCGGGCCCCGCACCCAATCAGTGCTCTACCTCCATGACGTTCATACTCGAGGCTAGCCCTAAAGCTATTTCGGGGAGAACCAGCTATCTCCGAGTTCGATTGGAATTTCTCCGCTACCCCCACCTCATCCCCGTACTTTTCAACGTACGTGGGTTCGGGCCTCCAGTGCGTGTTACCGCACCTTCACCCTGGACAGGGGTAGATCACACGGTTTCGGGTCTACGACCACGTACTTATTCGCCCTATTCAGACTCGCTTTCGCTGCGGCTCCGTCTTCCCGACTTAACCTTGCACGTGAACGTAACTCGCCGGTTCATTCTACAAAAGGCACGCCATCACCCATATAGAGGGCTCTGACTTCTTGTAAGCGCACGGTTTCAGGTTCTGTTTCACTCCGCTTCCGCGGTGCTTTTCACCTTTCCCTCACGGTACTGCTTCGCTATCGGTCACTAGGGAGTATTTAGCCTTGGCAGATGGTCCTGCCGGATTCCGACGGGGTTTCACGTGTCCCGCCGTACTCAGGATCCGTCTCGGAG
>NZ_BTCK01000095.1:0-2006 GCF_033239625.1 Paenibacillus sp. CCS19 | reverse complement strand
GAACTCCTGACCTTTTGATTCGTAGTCAAACGCTCTATCCAGCTGAGCTAAGGGCACATAATATGGAGCGGAAGACGGGAATCGAACCCGCGACCCTCGCCTTGGCAAGGCGATGCTCTACCGCTGAGCCACTTCCGCATTTTATCATTTCGTCGTTGACTTTCATCAGCGGCGACAAGAAATAATATAACAGATAAATCGGGCCAACGCAACTCCTTTTACGGAAAAACTTTAATTTTTTTTGCCAAATCACCTAAGAACGTTGATTCTATGCGGTTTTCTTTCTACTGTAAGAAATAAAAAAGCCGCCTCCGTGATCCAATAGACCACAGAATACGGCTTATGTAAGTCGCTTAAACAACGACTGCTTCACGCTGTTGAATGGCAGCTGGAGCTTGCGAATACTTCGTGATCAAGGCATGAGGCAGGCACAGCGGCACGCCTGAACGAGGATCATAAACAATATCCGCCTCTATATTAAATACATCTCGGAAAATTTCCGGCGTCATAACTTCAGTAGGAGATCCTTCGCCCATAACTGTACCCTTGTTAATCGCAATCATATGATGCGCATAACGGGAAGCATGGTTAAGATCATGCACAACCATAACGATCGTCCGGTTGTTCTCTTGATTGAGCTTCTGCAGCAGCTGCAGCACTTCGAGTTGATGGGCCATATCAAGGAATGTCGTTGGCTCGTCAAGGAACAAAATATCGGTCTCTTGTGCAAGAGCCATTGCAATCCAAGCACGCTGACGCTGACCACCCGACAATTGATCGACTGGACGCTCTTCGAACTCCGACAATCCCGTTGCCTCGATCGCCCAGCGTACAACAGAGCGATCCTCCTTCGACATCGATCCGAACCCCTTCTGATAAGGGAAGCGGCCATAGGAAACAAGCTCCGTTACCGTAAGACCATCTGGGGCCGTTGGGTTCTGGGGCAGGATAGCTAGCTGCTTCGCGACATCCTTCGTCGATTGCTTATGAATCGACTTGCCATCCAGCAATACCTGTCCTGCTGCAGGAGACATGATTCTTGCCATCGTCTTCAAGATCGTCGACTTGCCCGAACCGTTTGAACCGACTAGTGCTGTGATTTTACCTTGCGGAATTGCAATATTTAAATTATTCACGATCATCCGATCGTCATAAGCGATATTCAGACTCGATGTTGTCAGTCTTTCCATCGATCGTTCACTCCTTTATGCTGCCGCTCATCTGTTCCTGATGCGGACACTCTGTACGCATTCGGAACCATACAGCTTCAGAGGCTCGTTCATGCATTGATAACCATTATCACTATAATCCAATGATAATCGTTATCAGCCAGTTAGTCAATCATTTCTTCATCAAAGCATCATCGTTCTTCATTTTTGTCACATCACCGCAACAGATTCATCTCGTCACTCGTCACTCATCCCTCCTCCAACTAAGCATTCCGATTGACTCCCCCATTAATTATATCGATCCTATTCCCGCTTATGCTCACTCATACCTATCCTGGCGGCTTAGAGCGACTCTGACAGGCCATATGCCACTAAAATGCTTCAATGGCCCATTTAGCGCCTCGATCGTCTTGAAGGCTTCTTACAATTTGTTCTCAACGTTCTGCCTGTAACCCCTCACCTAGAAGCGTTATCCGGCCCAAACAGCTTCTATAGCCTTCATTGATACTTCATACGATTCACATGCTGACAAATACAATTACAATAGAGCAATACGTAGGACTCCTTGTTATTAATTCCCCTTAAATACCCTTAGAACAACCTAAACTCTGATGAGGTTATATGTAGAAAAACAAAAAAGCTCTTGAGAACATGCATTCTCAAGAGCTTGATGTGTTATGTATGGTGCGCGTAGAGGGACTTGAACCCCCACGGTCGCCCGCTGGAACCTAAATCCAGTGCGTCTGCCAATTCCGCCATACGCGCATAATACAAGTGAGCCATGTAGGACTCGAACCTACGACACCCTGATTAAAAGTCAGGTGCTCTACCAACTGA
>NZ_BTCK01000094.1:0-4405 GCF_033239625.1 Paenibacillus sp. CCS19 | reverse complement strand
CGATTAAACACAAAGAGAAACCCAGCGTTTTGAAAAAAAACGTGGGTTTCTCTACAATCTGAAGCGTGACTGAGCCACGCTTATTTCTCCTCTGTATTACGCCCTCTCCATCTTGCGACTCGAATAACCATTACCATTGCGACTAGCAGCAATAAACCCAAGTACAAATAGAACTTGCTGTCATTGTCTCCCCAGCGGCTCACAACTTGTACGAGATTACCGACAATTAGAATAAATCCGATGACAATCATTGTATTTCTGTTCATTCCCTACCCCCTGCAACCAGCGATAGACCTCACATTAACGTTAGGTAGATTATACAGAAGTCTCATACATCTGTAAATTTAACCCACATAGAAGGAAAGTGAGTCATCCCTGTCCTTCCCTTCCTACTCTGTTTTACTAACCACTCGCGAGCCATCCATGTCTCTCAATATTGCAGCCAGGCATGATCAGATCCTCTGCAAAATTTGTCATTCACCTCCCTAGATCACAAGTGTGTAAATATGCAAAAAGCCTCATCCAAATTAAGGATGAAGGCTTTATTTTGTCGAATATAGGCTAAGTCTGGCTCTGTGTATACAGATAAGCGATGACACCAGCGACGGCGAGGCAAGTTAGCACGAAGAATGTAATTTTCCACGGACTGCGCGGTACCCGCCCCGACACGCTGCCCGTCTCGCCATTGACCATGTAGCGGTAAGTCTTATTGTTGTAACGGTAATTCGCATTCCATACCGGCAGCAGAATATGCTTGTAGGTCTGGTCATAGTAGCTCGTGTCGATGCTCAGGTGACGAATCTCGTCGCCCCCGATCCGCTGGCGAATCTCGCTGTTCAGCTCTCCTTCGATGCGCGACTTCGCCTCCTGCCAGCCATCCTTGAGCGAGACGGAATACCGTTCCGCGATAAATCCGCTTAAGTACTCCGGCTTATATGGCGCTAGCTGTTCCAGCCGATAATCGTTCAGCTTGCGCAGCAGCGCGCTGTCATATTGCCCTGACGCCGGAATGAGGACATCATTGAAGAAATGTTCGTGCGTGCCGCTCGTCCAATGCCATACGGTATAGCGTACCTGCTCTGTGTAGGTCTCTGTCTTGCCGTTCACGACCCGCGTGCGCGTCTCCGTCCGATAATGATAGACACCAACCTCGGCAGAATACGAGGACGCCGTATCGCTGTCGAATGTCCAGAATGGTACATAGATGCCATTCAGAGTGGAGCTGACCGACTGCTTCTTGAACGCATTCGGAATGAACCAGCGCTTCTTGCGCCACGCATTGAACGAGGCCGTCGCCTGCTCCTTCGAGATATGGAACGGAATGACCGATTCCGGCCGGATACTGCCCGGATTACCTTGCGGCAGCACCTTGGGCGAACCGCAGAAGCCGCATACCGCGGCGGTTTGACCTGCAGGCAGCAGCATCTCGCCGCCGCAGTTGCCGCATTTGATTACCTGCTGCTCCGTTCCCCAATCCTTCAGCGAATCATCATCTTCATCGGTAAAATCAAGCTCGTATTCCGTCGGCTCTTCAGCCTCGGAACGGTCGTCGATCGGCTTCTCGCTGCCGCAGTAGCGGCATTTGAGCATTTGACTTGCCGTATCGAACTGCATCTGGCCGCCGCAGCTCGGGCATGGAAAAGTCGCTATCGGCTCCTTAGCCGTTGTCGGCTCATGTTCTCCCATCGCGAGCCGCCTCTACGCTTTCGTGCCGCAGCCGGAGCAGAACTTGGCGCCTGCCTGCAGCTCGCCGCCGCATTCCGTGCAGAACTTGCGAACGGGACGAGCTGTACCGCACTCCGGGCAGAACTTGTCGTTCGCGCTCAGCGTATTGCTGCAGCCGCCGCACGTTTCACCGCTCTGCGCTTGCGGACTCGACTGCGATTGCTGTTGTTGCTGCTGCTGACCGGTTGGGGCACCCGCTGTCCCATTCGCATTCGCTGGTTGCTGCTGCGCTGCGCCGTTCATCATTTGATTGATCATTTGTCCCATCGCCATGCCAGCGCCCATTCCTGCTCCTGCACCTGCCAGGCCGCCGCCAGGATTGTTAGCTGCATCGCGGATCGACTCCGCCGTCTGGAACTTCATATATTGGTCGAGATTGCCGGCAATGTTCATCGACGACCGCTTGTCGATCATCTTCTCCACTTCATCCGGCAGCGAGATATTCTCGATAACGAAGCCGCTCAGCGCCAGCCCGATCGCATCGAACTGCGGCGCAAGCTTGGCAGCCGTCTGCGCACTAAGCTCGTCGTAGTGCATCGCCAAATCAATGATCGGAATATTCGATTCCGCCATCAGGTCGCTCACTGCGGACACGATCATCGTTTTGAAGAAACCGCCGATCTGTTCGGGATTAAAGCTCGCATTCGAACCGAGAATGCCCCTCATGAACGCGCCTGGATCCTTCACCCGGAACGAATAGTTGCCGAAGCCGCGCGCCCGTACGATGCCGAACTCCTTGTCGCGCATAATAACGGGGTTCGTCGTGCCCCACTTCTGATCCGTCACAATCGTCGTCTTCACGAAATAAACGTCCGCCTTGAACGGCGAATTGAATCCGTGTTTCCAGGAACGAAGCGCCGTAAGGATCGGCAGGTTCTGTGTACTCAGCTCATAGCGACCCGGTGCGACCACGTCAGCGATCGTCCCTTCGTTCAAGAAGATCGCCGCCTGCCCTTCACGTACGATCAACTGCGCGCCCATCTTGATGGCATTGTCATAGGCAGGGAATCGGTAGACGAGCGACTCCGTGTCCTCCACCCATTCGATCACCTCGATAAACTGACCTCTAAGAAATGAAAACAGTCCCATCCGTAACCCTCCCTTGAGTGCTTCCAATATTTTTTAATTATACGGCAAAATGAAACGCGAGACCACGTGAACGCTGCACGTTCACGATTGTGCAAATGGCAACAGCATGCAAGAAGAGCCACCCCGATTGGGATGGCTCTTCGATAGGTCCATTAATAGAAGTTGTGTTTAGTAGATCATTACTTCGAGGTCTCCGCCGTTTGGCTGTAGATTTTCCAACCTTTATCTGTTAAGTGAAACTCGATGATCCATCCCGCTTGACTCGTACCTGCCGCGTTCTTCTCGGCGATAACGGCTTTCGCCTTTACGATAGCTGCCGTGCTCTCGATCACTTCGAAACTAGACAACTCATAGGATTGATTCGATGTCGCCGCGAACGCTGCATCCCAGTCCTTGCTATATTCTGGACCGTCAGGGGCCACCGACTCCAGCATGAACCGCTTGTTCTCTTGTCCGCGGTACAACAGGTTCGTCATCATCAGCGCATACAGATCGCCAGCCAGCTTCGTCTCTTCCATCGTCGACAGCGACTCGGTTTGGATAACCTTGAACTTCTCGATCTTCCACTCTCCAGCCGTCCGAACCAGTGAAGCTTGCATCACCGCCTGCGTGCGAAGGGATACATAAGTTGGACCGCCTGTTGACTTTTCGACCAAATCCGCATTACGCGTAACGGTTGCCGTTGCTGTACTGCCATTCACCTGAATATTATCAATGCTGATAACATGATACCGATAATTATACTGGGAAAAATACGCCTTCATCTGCGCCTCTGATTCAATCGGCTTCGCGAACGTGCCTAGATAGCCATTAACATCCTCTTGGCTCAGTGCATTCGCATTCTCTTCGATTAAGGCCCGAATATTCGCTTCCGCTTGATCGTCAACGGGTTGTTCGCTGCTATCCGCAGAAGAAGCGGATTTAATAATGACCGCCTGATTCGCTGGGTCCCACTTCACATCCGCATTCAACGCCTCCCCGACAAAACGAAGCGGTACCATCGTGCTGCCACCGACAATTTGCGGCGCCGTCGTCAGCGTCACCGTCTTCGAGCCGATGGAAGCTGTCTTCGAGTTTATGGTGAGCACGATGCGGGTATCCCCTTTCGTTGCCGTCACCTGCTGCTTGCCGCCATCCCAGCTCATCGTTGCATTCAGCTTCTCGAATATCGCTCGCATCGGAACGAGAACGGAACCGTTCAAATTCACCGGCGCCATATCGAACGCCTGCACCTTGCCATCAATAATGACATCAATCTTCGTATTCGCCGCCGCCGTGCTTGTACTAGCTGCCGACACCTGTGTCTGCCCGACGCCAAGAGCCATCATTGCAGCAATGGTTGCGATAATAACTGCCTTCTTCATCCTTGTCACCGCCTGGATTGTATTAAGCTGCATGCATGATTAATCGACCTGAACGACTGCTTGTTTCTGGAAAAGAAATAGGATCACCACTATTGTCGGCATTGCAAGACGAAATTGTTAGTACAGCGCTCGTCGTCCGAAAAACAAACAAAGCCCTCGAACCGATGGAGTGCACCCCTTAGAATGGACATTGGATAAAACCCCTGGTTTATCCGATGAAATTCTAG
>NZ_BTCK01000093.1:0-5731 GCF_033239625.1 Paenibacillus sp. CCS19 | reverse complement strand
GTAAGCCGAGCGGACGCTGGATCGCGAACTGTTAGGGTACTTTTATGTATCCTAAACCAAGCGGCCGCTGGATCGCGGACAGTTAATGTACTCAAACACCTGGTTTTACCACGAAATCAAATTTTGGATTTGTATATTTATAAATAGGTTTATAATATTGTTAATTTCTATAAGACAGTGTACACTAGGCTTACACACATAAGGGAGGTTGCTCGCCATATGAAGATGAAGAAATCAATCAAACTCGCAGCGGCGGCTGTTCTTACGGCTGCATTGTTAAGCGCTTGCACAGATAGCGACAACAGCAGCAAAGACACCGCTAACAACTCGAGCACAACGACACAAACGGAGAGCCAAGCTGACGCGACAACCGAAACGTCGAACGAGACAAGCGACGCGCCATCTGCTGAAGCTCCTGTTTTTGAAAACGTATCCGTACATGATCCGTCCGTCCTCAAAGTGGACGAAACCTACTATGTATTCGGCTCCCACCTTGCGGCTGCGAAGTCGAACGACCTGATGAAATGGTCCCTTATCGACTCCGGCGTGATCGACGGCAACGTCCTTATTCCGAACGTAATGGAAGAGCTCAAGGAAACGCTTGATTGGGCAGAGTCCGATACGCTGTGGGCAGCGGATGTCATTCAGCTCGCCGACGGCAAATTCTATATGTATTACAACGCATGCAAAGGCGACTCCCCTCGTTCGGCGCTTGGCGTAGCAGTCGCGGACAAAGTTGAAGGCCCTTACAAAAATCTCGGCATCATTCTGAAATCCGGTCAATGGGGCGAAGTGAGCCCTGACGGCACTGTATACGACGCAACGATTCACCCGAACGTCGTTGACCCTGACACCTTCTTCGACAAAGACGGCAAGCTGTGGATGGTGTACGGCTCCTACTCCGGCGGCATCTTCATCATGGAGATGGATCCGAAGACAGGCATGCCGCTCCCAGACCAAGGTTATGGCAAAAAGCTGCTCGGCGGCAACCACAGCCGGATCGAAGGCCCGTACATGCTGTACAGCCCGCAAACGGACTACTACTACCTGTTCTTGTCTTACGGCGGACTTGCCGCCGATGGCGGATACAACATCCGTGTTGCACGTTCCAAGAATCCCGACGGTCCATTCGTCGATTCCGAAGGACAAGACCTTATCGATGCGATGGGCGCGCCTGGCACGCTGTTCGATGACCCTTCCTATGCGCCATACGGCGTGAAGCTGATGGGCAACTTCAAGTTCAACTCGGTAGACGGCGAGCCGACAGGCAACCCATACGCCATCGACTTCGGCTATGTTTCGCCAGGTCACAACTCGGCTTACTATGATGAGAAGACAGGCCAATACTACCTGATCTTCCATACTCGTTTCCCGAGCCGCGGCGAGGCGCATGAGGTTCGTGTCCATCAAATGTTCATGAACGCTGACGGCTGGCCTGTCGTCGCTCCACACCGCTATGGCGGCGAGACGATCGGCAAGTACGCAGTATCCGATATCGTCGGCGACTACAAATACGTGAACCATGGTCACGATATTACAGCTGAAACCGTAGAATCTGTTGTCGTTACGCTGTCCGAGGATGGCAAAGTAAGCGGCGCAGTGACAGGCACTTGGAAGCTGGATGGCGACCATAACGCAGTCATTACGGTTGACGGCGTCGACTACAAAGGCGTATTCCTCCGCGAATACGACGAAAGCATGGAAACGCAGGTCATGACGTTCAGCGCATTGTCTGACAAAGGCGTCGCAATCTGGGGCAGCCACGTTGCGCTTGAGACCAAGTAGTAACCTTGCTGTTCCGCTCATCTAACCAAATGTTCCTATTTCGACGCCCTGCAGTTTGCATCTCGCAACATTACAGGACAATCGGACTACGGATCGATATGCTGCAAAAGTCGAACAAGCCGGCCAACAACCGGCTTGTTTGTTATCTGTCTCCAGACCCCTGATCGCATCCCGCGCGTCCTTATACCCCCTCTTAAATAACTAGCCCCTGTCGAATTGTCAGTCTGCAGATCGAACATTGACGGAATGTTCATTTACTCACGCGCGTTCAAAAAACGCCCGATCGACTTATAGCAATTTTTACCTAATATGCTAATATGAAACCGCATACACAAAGTGCGATCGCTAACGCAGGAGGTGATTCGTTCGGCGCTGTCAAGCCGAGTAACCTATCATACGGGGTTGTCCCGCTTTCGAAAGCATCCGGCAGCCATTTTTCGAAAACGTTTTCAGAATATTTCGAAAATCATTCATTATTAATCGATCGGAGGTTTTATTGTGATTCGTAAAAGGCTTACCCGATGGTGCAGCCTGTTGTTATCTACCGTGCTGATCGGCACCTCCCTCTCCATCGTCGCGCCAGTTGCTAATGCAGCGGCAAGCGTGCCGTACACGTGGAAGAACGTCAATACGGGTGCGGGCGGCGGCTTCGTGCCTGGCATTATTTTTAACCAAACCCAGCAAGACCTGATCTATGCAAGAACGGATATCGGCGGCGTCTATCGCTGGAACCCGACAGACAGCAGTTGGATTCCGCTGCTCGATAACGTCGGCTGGACAGACTGGGGAAAGCTGGGCGTCGATGCGCTCGCGACAGATGCTGTCGATCCGAACCGCGTCTACATCGCAGCCGGCATGTACACGAACGGCTGGGACCCGAACCACGGCTATATCATGCGCTCCACGGACAAAGGCAACACGTGGCAGAGCACGCAGCTTCCATTCTATGTCGGCGGCAACATGCCTGGCCGTTCAATGGGCGAACGCCTCTCGATCGACCCGAATAAGAACAGCATTCTTTACTTCGGCGCTCGCAGCGGCAACGGCCTATGGAAGAGTACGGACTACGGCGTAACTTGGAACAAAGTAACGAGCTTCACGAACGTCGGCACGTATGTACAGGACCCTACTTATCCATACACGGCGGACATCCAAGGTATCGCATGGATTACGTTCGACAAGTCGACCGGTACGTCAGGCAATGCTACCCAAACGATCTATGTCGGCGTAGCGGACAAAGGCAACAGCGTCTACCGCTCGACGGACGGCGGCGCAACGTGGACGGCCGTACCAGGCCAACCAACCGGCTTCCTGCCTCACCATGGCGAGATTTCGGGCGGCAACCTGTTCATTACGTACAACGACAGCAGCGGTCCTTATGACGGTGCCAAAGGCGACGTCTATCGCTATAACCTCGCAACCGGCGTATGGACGAACATTAGCCCGATCCCTAGCACGAGCGGCGACGACTACTTCGGCTACGGCGGCTTGGCTGTCGACCGTACGAATCCGAACACGATCATGGTCTCGACGCTCAACGCATGGTGGCCGGATGCGAACATCTATCGCTCCACGGACGCAGGCGCAACATGGACGAGCATCTGGTCGTGGAACGGCTATCCGAGCCGCAACCTGCTGTATACGCAGGATATATCGGCAGCGCCATGGCTGGACTTCGGCTCCAACCCGCAGCCGCCGGAGCCTGCATTGAAGCTCGGCTGGATGATTGGCGACCTTGAGATCGATCCGTTCAATCCGAACCGGATGATGTACGGCACTGGCGCAACCATTTATGGCTCGAACAATCTGCTTGATTGGGGCACCAGCAAGAAGGTCAACATTACGGTCATGGCCAAGAATCTCGAGGAGATGGCCGTGCTCGACCTGATCAGCCCGCCTAGCGGCGCACCGCTGCTAAGCGCGATCGGCGACGTATCCGGCTTCCGCCATGATAGTCTGACTACCTCCCCTACCAAGATGTTCGTTGGTCCAAATAAAACAAACAGCATCGACTTCGCTGAACTGAACCCAGGCTTCATGGCTCGCGTTGGCGCAGTCGATGATGCGAACACTGCCTCCATCGCATTCTCCTATGACGGCGGCGGCAACTGGTACAACCCGAACCGTCCATCCGGCACCAAAGGCGGCGGCGACATCGCCGTATCGGCGGACGGCAGCACGCTCGTCTGGAGCACATCCGACCAAGGCGTCTACTATTCGGCTGGCGGCAACTCTTGGACAGCAATCCCGAACCTCCCGCAAGGCTCGAAGGTAACGTCCGACCGCGCAAACAAGAACAAGTTCTATGCTTTCGGCGACGGCAAAGTGTTCGTCTCCACGAACGGCGGCGCATCCTTCACGCAATCCGCAGCAACAGGACTGCCAACGACCGGCGACCTGAAGACAGTGTTCGGCAAAGAAGGCGAAGTATGGATCGCTGGCGGCAGCGACACGACCGTATACGGTCTGTGGCATTCGTCCGACAGCGGCGCAACGTTCACGAAGTTGTCCAACGTGCAAGAGGCTGACGTTGTAGGCTTCGGTAAAGCAGCAACAGGCCAGACATACCCAGCCATCTACACGTCTGCGAAGATCGATGGCGTACGCGGCTTCTTCCGCTCCGACGATGCCGGCGCATCGTGGGTTCGCATCAATGACGACGCTCACCAATACGGCGTTACGAACAGCGTCATTACGGGCGACCCTCGCATCTATGGCCGCGTCTACATCGGCACGAACGGCCGCGGTATCATTTATGGCGATCCGAACGGCTCAACGCCAATCAACAACTCTTCGATCACGCCGACGTCCGCAACGTTTGATAAGAAAACAGCGAACCAAGCGGACATCTCTGTCGCACTGACGTTGAACGGCAACACGTTGTCCAACATTAAGAACGGCTCCTCTACGCTCGTATCGGGTACGGATTACACCGTTTCGGGCACGACAGTAACGATTAAGAAAAGCTACCTTGCCGCTCAAGCGGTAGGCACGACGAACCTGACATTCAACTTCAGCGCAGGCTCGGCTGTTACGCTCACTGTCTCGGTTGTGGATACGACTTCGACGGTTACGAACTCGACGATTACGCCTACGACGGCATCGTTCGATAAGAAAACCGCAAACCAAGCCGATATCGGCGTTACGTTGACGCTGAACGGCAACACGTTGTCCAGCATTAAGAACGGCTCCGCTACCCTTGTATCGGGTACGGACTACACGGTGTCGGGCACAGCCGTAACGATTAAGAAGTCGTACCTCGCTGCGCAAGCAGTCGGCACGACGACGCTCACGTTCAACTTCAGCGCTGGCGCTGCGGCAACGCTTGCGGTCAGCGTGGTCGATACGACACCGACGACGACGGGCAGCCTCAAGCTGCAGCTGTTCAACAGCCAGACGACGGGTACAACGAATACGCTTAGCCCTCGCATCAAGCTCGTGAACACGGGAACGACGGCGATTAACCTCTCGAACGTTAAGATCCGTTACTACTACACGGCTGACGGCAACCAAACGCAAGTGTTCTGGTGCGACTGGTCGCAAGTCGGCAGCGCGAATGTTACAGGCACATTCGTCACGATGCCAACGGCGAAGACGGGCGCGGATACGTATCTGGAGCTCGGCTTCACGAGCGCCGCAGGCACGCTTGCTGCGGGCCAATCGATCGATCTGCAAATCCGCATCAACCGTTCCGACTGGTCGAACTACACGCAAACAGGCGACTACTCCTTCAACGCAACCAGCTCGAACTATGTGGACTGGAACAAAGTTACGGGTTACCTGTCCGGCGCGCTGCAATGGGGTATCGAGCCTTAAGCTAGAAACGTTCTGTAAGTAAATAAACAGGAAGGCATAATGAAAGGGACCATCCGTCGGATGGTCCCTCAGGCTGTCGAGAAAGTCTCGACAGCCTTTTTAATGTCCATTTAGTTTATTACGACACCGC
>NZ_BTCK01000092.1:0-6220 GCF_033239625.1 Paenibacillus sp. CCS19 | reverse complement strand
TTCGGGGGCGGCAATGCCGCCGCCGCGCTGCTGCGCAGCGGCGGCATTGGCGCGCGCGAATGGCGCGCGCTCCCGGGCGGCGAGAAGCTGGCCGCCCGGTTAACGAAGCTGCGGCTCATTCCGATGCCGCAGCCGGAAGAACAGCGCCGTTAGCATTCACGGCGCCCGCAAGATGAGGAGGTTGAAGCAATGACGCTGCAACAGAAACCCGCAATAACCGTCGTGGGGCTTGGCTCCGGCGATGTGGACCAATTGACGCTTGGCGTATGGCGCAGGCTGCAGAACGCTTCTCGCCTATACGTTCGGACTGAGCATCACCCGATGATGAGCCTGCTCCAAGAGAACGGCATCCGATATGAATCATTCGACCGCTTCTATGAAGCGCATGATAGCTTCCCGGATGTATACGAGGCTATTGCCTCGGAACTGATCTCGCTTGCAACACATGCGGACAGCTCATCCGATATTCTGTACGCGGTGCCCGGCCACCCGATGGTTGCGGAGCGGACCGTTCAGCTGCTTCGCGAGCGGTGCAGCGATGCTGGCGTCGAGCTCGACATCCTCGGCGGCGAAAGCTTCTTGGATCAAGCATTCGTGCGTTTGGGCTTTGACCCGATCGAAGGGTTCCAACTGCTTGACGCAGTGGATCTGACACCGTCGCAGCTGCAGCCGAAGCTGCATACCGTCATCGGCCAAGTATACGATGTATATACGGCATCGGACCTGAAGCTGACGCTTATGGAGCGCTATCCAGACGATCATCCAGTTGTCGTCGGGCATGCGCTGGGCGTTGTCGGCGAAGAGTCCATCGTGACCGTTCCGCTCTATGAGCTCGATCGAATTAGCGGCTACGGCAACCTGTCGCTCGTCTATATTCCGCGTTCAGACGATGAAGCGCTGCAGAATCGATCGTTCGACCGTCTGCATGAGATCGTCGCGATTCTTCGCAGTCCGGAAGGTTGTCCTTGGGACCGCGAGCAGACGCATCAATCGATTCGGAAGAACTTCATCGAAGAGTTGTACGAAGCGCTTGAGGCGCTTGATAACGATGATCCGGACGGCATGCGCGAAGAGTTCGGCGACGTTATTCTGCAAGTCATGCTGCACAGCCAAATGGAAGAAGAAGTTGGCTCCTTCAGCGTCTATGATGTGATCCAGACGTTGAACGAGAAGCTGATCTTCCGTCATCCGCATGTATTCGGCGACCGCGGTGCGAGCAATGCCGAAGAGGCGCTTGGCAATTGGGAGCAGATGAAGGCGGAGGAGAAAAAGCGGACTGGCGAGGCGGAAAAGCGCAAATCGCTGCTAGACGGCATTCCGAAGGATCTGCCAGCGCTTATGCGCGCCTACAAGATTCAGAAGAAGGCGGCGAAGGTCGGTTTCGATTGGGACGATCTAGAGCCTGTTCTGGCTAAGATCCAAGAGGAACTCGGCGAGCTTCGCGAGGCCGCTGCCGAAGGTACGCCGGACGAGCGAATCGGCGAGCTGGGCGATCTATTATTCGCCGTCGTCAACGCCGCGCGGTTCGTAGACGCTGATCCAGAGGAAGCTTTGGCGCGTACGAATGCAAAATTTATGCGCAGATTCGCGTATATCGAGGAACGGCTCCGTATAGAAGGCCGAACTTTTGACCAGACTGATTTAGTAGAAATGGACCGATTCTGGGAGGAAGCCAAGGCGGAAGAATAGGCGTAATTCGCCCGTATTCGCTATATTACGGCGCCATTCTTCATAATTCGCAAATTTTTTTAATCTTTTAGCAGGATTTTTTTAGCACTAGGCAGAATTACTAGGAAGCCGAACGGCAAATCACCCGAAAACGTATTAACGTACGGGGCCATTTCTATGATTCTAACCCATGAACTATAGGAGGCATTACTAATGAACAAGACGGATTTGATTAACAACATTGCAACAAAAAGTGGTCTGACGAAACGCGACGTAGAAGCAGTTCTCAACGGCTTCCTCGGTGAAGTTACGGATGCACTCGCTAGCGGCGACAAAGTACAACTGATCGGCTTCGGCACGTTCGAAACGCGCAAGCGTTCCGGTCGTACGGGTCGCAACCCGCAAACGGGCAACCCAATCGAAATCGCTGAATCGAAAGTCCCTGCATTCAAAGCCGGCAACAAACTGAAGGATGCAATCAAGTAATAGATGCGTTTAGATAAGTTTCTCAAAGTATCGAGGCTGATCAAGAGGCGCACCGTGGCGAAGGACGTATCCGAGCAGGGGCGCGTCTGGCTGAACGGCCGAGAGGCTAAGCCTAGCAGTACGGTGAAGCTTGGAGACGAGCTGACGATCCAATACGGGACGAAGCTGGTTACCGTTCGCGTCGAACGGCTGACGGAGACGACCCGCAAGGACGAAGCCGGCACGCTCTATACTTTGGTAAAAGAAGAAACACGCCAACCGGAATCGCCGGATTGGCCATAAACGTAGAAACCGCTCCGCAAGCACGGTGTCATAACCGGCTTGCGGAGCGGTTTTTTATTGTCTGGCCTAGCATTGCGAGGCACAGCTTCGTCAGAATATGAGCAATGCCCCGTTTCTCCCCATACTCTGCCCGCCCTATTACCTAACGTTAGAATCATTCATTATATTTATTGAATGCAGGCCTTTCCTACCACTTTTTTCTTATATCTAACCGATACAATCTACAGCGGTTATGTTCAAGATTTACATAATATGCTAGCATATATTGTAGACATTTTTTACTAGTTTAAAAGTTTTAACACACCGTAGGTCTAAACATCCAGAATGCATTTATTTCCATATATTAGTTAATAGGAGGGTATTTATGAAACATCTTGCAAGGTGGCTGCTGGCTATCATGTTAATCGCAGTTGTGCAGCCAATGTTAGTAGTGCCAAAAGCCCATGCGGCGGTAGCGCCTATTCCAGAGACACCGATCTCACCGACCGCGGACAAGTCATATGACAAATACGGACACTATTCAACAGGATATACCGATAATCCCGGTGTGCCCACCTATGAGCATATCGTCGGCTATGGCCGCGATACATCCGAGAATTACGGAGATTCCTTCTACGCGGCGAAGTATCCGATTGATTCTTCAAAGATAAATACCAGCAAGGTTATAGAGAAGGTCGAGCTCGTTATGTTCGTAAAGTCGTATAACGACGACGTAGATGTACCCGCTGGGAATAAGAGATTCAAGCTATTCACATCTACTGATACGAATTGGTCTGACGGGGATAGTCATGTAATCGATTCAAACACGCTCACGCCGGCGGGTATATATTACACCGACGTTTTCAGGACAAGTACGCTTGTTCGCTTGGACATCACTTCTTATTTCAAGGCTTATCGGGCAGCGCATCCAACTGCAACAGAGATCACCTTCTATTTGCAAGGACCGCTTGAGGCGGAGCTTCCTGCCACGGTGACGCAGAACGGAGTGCTTACCGATGCTTTTGCCCTAATCTACGATAATTCATATGCGGATTCTTCAAAGCGTCCTCATCTCGATTTATTCTACTCAGCCAATACAGCACCAACAGCGCTTACGCTGTCCTCCAATACCATAGCAGAGAATATGGCAATCGGCACAACGGTGGGAACGTTTACCGGAACAGATGCTGAAGGCGGTACATTAACGTACAGCTTGGCAGCGGGCGGAACGGACAACGGATTGTTTGTAATTTCTGGTGACACGCTGAGAACCCAAGCTGTATTCGATTACGAAGCAAAGAACAGCTACTCCATTAAGGTACAGGTTACCGATTCCGAGGGTCTCTTCTTCACGAAAGACTTCACGATAAACGTATCCAATGTCAACGAAGCTCCGACAGGATCGATCACCATTAATGGCGGTGCGTTATACACCAATAACCAATTGTTGTCGCTCACGTTGACCGGAACGGATCCGGAGAGCAACCCGCTCACGATGAGCGTATCGAATGATGGTTCGGCATGGGGCACGATTCCTTTTGCTACGAGTACCAATCATCTTACGACACCTGCAGATGGATTGAAGACGGTGTATTACCGATTGACCGACAGCTTAGGTCTTCAATCGCCTGTGTACACCAAGACGATCACGCTGGATCGAACAGCGCCTGCAGGCACGCTGTCAATCAACAGTGGGGCTGCATTCACGTCGTCGACGAATGTCACGCTGGGTATGACAGCGTCAGATGCGTTGCCGATGGAGATGCAATTCTCCAATGACGGCACAACATGGAGCGCATGGGAGCCGTTCGCATCATCGAAGACAGTGACTCTCCCATCGGGCAGCGGCACGAAGACGGTATATATGAAGCTGCGGGATGCCGCAGGAAACACAACAGACTTGAGTGACACTATTGTGATCGACACCACTCCTCCGAACGGCAGCTTGAGCATTGAGAATGGCAGCAACGCCATCAATTATGCATCCGTGGAGCTTCAGGTGGGCAATCCCGATGCAACGGCAGTCTCCATGCAGTTTCGGAATGAGTCCGGCGCATGGAGCGGTTGGGAGCCATATGCATCGATTAAGAGCGGTTGGGTGCTCTCCTCAGGCGACGGCTTGAAGACGGTCAATGCGCAGCTTAAGGATGAAGCAGGCAACATAGCGGATGTGAGCGATACAATTACGCTCGATACCACAGCACCAATTGTTACAGGCGTGACAGAGGGTGGTTTGTATGGTGCTGACCTAACGATCGCGTTCAATGAAGGAACGGGTGATCTCGACGGCGGTACAGCCTTCGCCAGCGGCAGCAAAGTGACGACGGAGGGTGCACATACGCTGACCGTTACAGACGAGGCGGGCAATAAGACGATCGTTCATTTTACAATCGATAAGACCCCGCCGAGCGGATCGATCGCGATTAATGGCGATGCGACGGGTACGAGTTCGACGAACGTTTCCCTGACAATAAGCAATCCAGATAATACGGCTCAGCAGATGCAGCTGTCTAACGACGGCATTACATGGAGTGCCTGGGAGCCATATGACGCTTCCAAGAGTTGGACGCTGAGCACTGGCGACGGCACGAAGACCGTAAGCGCGCATCTGAAAGATGCGGCCGGCAACGTCGTTACAATCAGCGACACGATTGTGCTTGATACGATGGCGCCGGTCATTAGCGGTGTTGTGAACGGCAGCTTAAACAACACCGCGCTGACGATTGCATTTAACGAAGGTACGGGCATTCTTGATGGCGGCACGGTGTTCGCTAGCGGGAGTCAAGTGACGACGGAAGGTGTGCACACGCTCATCGTCACAGATTCCGTAGGCAACACAACGACGGTAAACTTCACACTGGATTTAACGGCACCAGATGGAACCGTAATCATTAACGGCGGCGATGCAGAAACAAGTGCAGCGACGGTAGATCTGACATTGAGTAATCCAGATGGCTCCGCTGCACAGATGCGATTCTCGAACGACGGTTCTACTTGGAGTGCATGGGAAACTTATTCAGCAACAAAGAATGGCTGGGTGCTCAGCACAGGTGACGGCATCAAGACTGTAAAGGCCGAACTGAAAGATGCTGCAGGCAACGTTAAGCAGGCGAGCGACAGCATAGTGCTCGATACAGCGGCACCTGACGGCAGCTTGAACATCGCAGCAGGCAAGGCGGCTGTGAATGCTGCATCGGTTGATCTACAAATTGCGAACCCTGATTCAACAGCGGTATCCATGCGGTTCCAGAATGAATCGGGAGCATGGAGCACATGGGAGCCGTATGCTGCAACGAAGAGCGGCTGGACACTTTCTGCTGGCGACGGAACGAAGACCGTCAACGCTGAGTTAAAAGATTCAGTCGGCAATGTACTCCCGATCAGCGACACGATCACGCTCGACACAGTGAAGCCTGTCATCTCAGGCGTTGTGGACGGAAGCTTGAACAACGCCGATCTAATGATTACGTTCAATGAAGGAACGGGCGATCTCGACGGCGGCACGGCATTCACGAGCGGCAGCAAAGTAACGACGGAAGGCGACCATACGCTGACGGTTACGGATGCGGCAGGCAACGCGACCACGGTTACGTTCACGCTGGACAAGACCGCACCGGTCGGAACAGTCTCCATTAACGGAGGCGCAGCGGAAACGAATGATACAGCGGTAACGCTGACGATAACCAACACAGACAACACCGCACAACAAATGCGTTTCTCCAACGACGGAACAACATGGAGTGCATGGGAAGCCTACGCGGCAACGAAGAGCGGCTGGACGCTGAGTACGGGCGACGGAAGCAAG
>NZ_BTCK01000091.1:0-6586 GCF_033239625.1 Paenibacillus sp. CCS19 | reverse complement strand
GGTTCGCTCGGCGTCGAGACATCGCCGCTGCTTGAACCGGTCGCTCCGCTTGGGCGGCTGCTTCCGACGCTTCGCCAAGCCGGCGTGCCGATTGTGTGGCTCAATTGGGGCAATCGCGCAGACCGGATGAATCTGAATCCTTCGGTGCTGCATGTTTACGATCCGGACGGCTCCGGAACGGGCATCGGCAGTCCGTTGCCGCGAAACGGTTCGCGCGTGCTTGAACAGGGCAGCTGGGGCGCCGCGATCGTCGAGGGTTTGGAGGCAGCGCCGGAGGATATTCGTGTCGACAAATTCCGAATGAGCGGCTTCTGGGACACCCCTCTCGACAGCATATTGCGCAATATCGGGGCGCAAACGTTGTTGTTCGCGGGTGTCAATCTGGACCAGTGCGTCATGCATACGCTGCAGGACGCCGTCTGTCTCGGCTACGACGCAGTGCTGCTCGCAGACTGCTGCGCGACCAGCTCGCCGGCATTTTGCGCGGAAGCGGCCCTTTACAACATTAAACAATGCTACGGCTTCGTCGCCCGATCCTCGGCAATAGCGGACACGATGGCGGCGAGTGCCGGAAAGGATGAAGAAAGATGACGATACCGGGCTTGGTGCTGGGACATTTCGAGCAATGTGCGGTTCGGAAAATATCCGCCCGCGATACGAATAAATTCGTGCTGCTGTGCGACGGGACTCAGGCTCCGTTCGTCTCGGTGGTGGAGATTTTCGACGAGGGCGGTCAGACGCCTCCGAATGAACATGCGGAAGCGTTCGAATATTTCTACGTGCTGGAAGGAGAGGGGACGGCCATCGTCGGCGAAGCGGAGACGGCCATTCGCAAGGGCTCCTTCTTCGTCGTCCCCCCGGGCAATAACCATCAGGTGCGCAATACCGGCGCCGGCCGGCTGTATGTGCTGACGACGATGGTGCCCGACGAGAAGTTTTCGGATTTGATCAAATCCGGACCGGAAGCGAGTCTGGACGAGGAAGACCTCCGCGTGCTGAACGGCGCGCGCCCGGCCGGAGCCGAGACTATCGCTTAACGAGGGAGGACGCCATATGCAGAATGGCTTCAATGCATATATCAACGAGCATGTAGTCGTCGAACCGACCGGAACGGGACCGCTCTCCGGCATGGATTTCGCGGTCAAAGACGTGTTCGCCATCGCGGGGCATGCGAACTCGGCCGGCAATCCGGACTGGCTGCGCACCCACGGTCCGGCAGGCGCGCATGCCAAATCCGTCGCCCGACTGCTGTCGCGCGGAGGCCGGCTGAGAGGGGCGACGATTACCGACGAGCTTATGTTTAGCCTGAACGGGGAAAACGTCCATTACGGTACGCCCGTCAATCCGAAAGCGCCCAGCTCGATTCCGGGCGGCTCGTCCAGCGGTTCGGCTGTCGCGGCGGCTGCCGGTCTTGCGGATTTCGCGCTCGGCACCGATACCGGAGGTTCGATTCGCATCCCCTCCTCGTATTGCGGCCTGTACGGCATTCGGCCGACGCACGGACTTGTATCGCTGGACGGCGTCATTCCGCTCGCCGCCAGCTTCGACACCGTAGGCTGGATGGCCCGCGATGCCGCGACGCTGCTTCGAGTCGGGGAGGCGCTTATCGGCGGCGAAGACGCGGCCGCCGGAGGCGCTTTCAAGCGGCTGTTCTTTGCAACCGATGCCTGGGACGTAGCGGAGGCGAATTGCCGTCGGGCGCTGGCCGAGACGGCGGACGTGTTGGAAGGCGCGATGGATGCAAGCAGGCTTGTCGTATCTCCGCAAGGGCTTGAGGCCTGGTTCGCGACATTCCGGACGATGCAAGGTTACGAAATTTGGTCGGCCCACGGCGCGTGGATTACGAAGCACCGCCCGAAATTCGGGCCAGGGATCGCGGAGCGGTTTGCCTGGTCGGCCAATATTACCAGGGACGATTACGAGCGGGCGCTCCCCCTGCGGCAGCGCGTTCGCGAATCGCTGGAGGAGCTGCTTGGCGACGACGGCATGCTCGTCATTCCGACGGCGCCATGCTCCGCGCCCCGAATCGGTCTGACAGGCGCGCAAGTCGAGCGAACCCGCACGCAAGCAATGCAGTTATCCTGCATCGCCGGGCTCGGCGGCCTGCCGCAAGCGACGATACCGCTTAAGGGCGGAGACGGATTGCCGATCGGCTTGTCGTTCCTGGCCGGGCCGAGGCAGGACGCGAAGCTGCTGCGCTGGATCCGCGATTCGGCGTCGAGAATGCTTCCGCCTCAGACCGTCGGCTAAGGCTGCCATGTTACAGGCGGAGAGACCGAATCGGAAGCGACATTGTCCCGAACGCGAGGAACGGACGCACTTACTTTTAACGCGAAGGAGCATGCCTATGTTTATGCGATACGAAGGCGAGGCCTGGGAAGGGCGTTTCCTGCCGCGGCTGACGAGCAAGCAGGTGAAGGAGCTGCCGAAGGACGACGCGCTGATCGTACTGCCGATCGGCGCGATCGAACAGCACGGGCCGCATTTGCCGATCATGACCGATACGCTGATCGGCGAAGCGACGTTGACGCAGGCGCTTGCGAAGCTTCCGCCGGAAGCGAACGTATGGCTGCTGCCTCCGGTTTCCTACGGCAAGAGCAACGAGCATCTCGGACTGCCGGGCACGATCTCGCTATCCGCCGCGACGCTTCAGGGCATCGTGATGGACATCGCCGAAAGTCTGAAGCTGAGCGGATTCGGAAGGCTGCTGTTGTTCAACACGCATGGAGGCAACGTCGATCTGCTGAACGTCGTTGCCCGAGAAATTCGAATCCGACACGGGATGACTGTGTTCTATCTCGCGCCGTCCAGCCTTGGCGGGGCCGTAGACTTGATTGAACCGGAGGAGCTGGAATACGGCATTCACGGCGGGGACTACGAAACGTCCATCGTCAAAGCGATTAAACCGGGCTGGGTCCAGGACGAATTTCTTGTTCGGGAGATGCCGAACGTCGGAGACAAACGGTTTCTGACGCTCGAAGGGACAATCCGGTTCGCCTGGCGAATGGATGATATTTCGGCGAGCGGCATTTGCGGCGACGCAACGAAGGCGACGGCGGCCAAGGGCGCAATCATTCAGGAGCGAATAACCGACACGCTGGCCGAAGCGCTCGTCGAACTTTGCGCGTTCGATGTGTCCGACGTCCGGCTTGGCGCGGTTTCGAAGACGGGGGCGGAGGTGCCGTCATGAGGCTGGCGACGATCGTATCCGACGGCTGCGAGGAAGCGGCGATCGCGACCGAAACGGGCTTCGTTCCGCTTCGTATCGTCAACGAAGCGGCGGGGATGAGGTGGAGCACGCGTTTGCTGGGGCTGTTGAACCGAGGTGAAGCGGAGGCGCTGGAGGACTGGAGCCGGACCGAAGGCGCGCATTGGCTTCGCCGGCTCGAGGCGATTCCCGCCGCGGAGGCCGTATTCGCCCCGCCGTACCGTTATCCGCGCAAAATATGGGGAATCGGCGCCAATTACAGGGCGAAGGCGGCGGACATGAAGGTGACGCCTCCGGACGCCGAGCCGATCTGCTTCCTGAAACCCGATACGAGCCTGATCGGTCCCGGAGACGCCATCGTCATACCGGCCGGAGGCGGACGGGTGACCGCCGAGGCGGAGCTCGGCATCGTCATCGGGCAGGTCTGCAAGAACGTCACGGAAGAGGAGGCGGAACGCTTCATCGCCGGCTTCGTGCCGACGCTTGATATGACGGATCAGGACATACATGGACGCAACCCGCGTTTTCTCGGCCGATCCAAAAGTTTCGATACCTTTTTCAGCTTCGGGCCGGAGCTGGTGACGCTGCGAGAAATTTCCGATCCGGAAACGCTTCGGGTGGAAACGGTCTTGAACGGACGGGTCGTCCACGGCGCTTACGTTGCGGATATGATATACCCTCTGCGGCAGGTCGTTGCGTATTTCTCCCGCATGGCGACGCTGCTGCCGGGCGACGTCATTATGACAGGAACCCCGGGTTCGGTCGACATTCGCGAAGGAGACGTGGCAGAATGCCGAATCGGCGGTTTTGCCGGTCTTGTCAACCCGGTCAAGCAGGAACCAGAGGAGAAACTTCGGGCAGCGCTATCTTAAATTAATCAGAGTGGAAAGCAGGTGACGGAGATGTCTCTCGCATGGCAAACGGAAGCGAAAACGGATTTGGGCGATATTGCGGTGTACACGGACGAGGTGGCAGTCGAGAAGCTGTCGAAAGATTTTTACTGGTATTCCCCGGTGCTTGACGCCAAATTGAAGGGAAAGAAGGCCGACGCGATCTTCGCGCCGAAGGATGAGCGCGAGGTGGAAGCGGCACTCGCGTTCGCCTTCCGTCACCGGATTCCGGTTACGGTTCGCGGAGCGGGTACGGGCAACTACGGCCAGGCCGTTCCGTTGGAGGGCGGTATCGTACTGGATGTAAGCGGGCTCGACGCCATTGCGGAAATCGGCGACGGCTACGCGCGGGTCCAATGCGGCGTCAAGCTCGGCGCGCTGGAGAAGAAAGCGCGCGAATTGGGACAGGAGCTGCGCATCTATCCGAGCACGTTCGCGAAAGCGACGGTCGGCGGCTTCGTGTGCGGCGGCTCCGGCGGCGTCGGCTCGATAACATGGGGGAATTTGTGGGACGGCAACGTCTTGTCGGCCGTCGTGTATACGATGGAGGAGCGGCCGCGCCGCCTCGAAATCGCAGGGCGGGAACTGTACGACTATATCCATAATTACGGCACGACCGGCATCATGACGGAGGTTGTCGTTCCGTTGGCGAAGAAGACAGATTGGATGCAGGTCGTCGTCGAGTTCGACGATTTCGAGGACGCAGTCCGTTTCGGCGAAACGCTGGCGCGCAACGGCGCGATTCCGAAACGGCTCGTGACCCCGATCGAATGGCCGCTGCCATCCTTCTTCAAGCCGCTCGAGAAAGTGCTTGCTTCGGGCAAATCGGTCGTGTTCGCCGAGACGGCGGACGGTACGCTGCCGCAGCTGGCCGTGCTTGCCGCCTCGCACGGCGGCGGTATCGGCCATGTCATCCCGTCGGAAAAATACCGCAAAACGATCGGTTTGTCCGATTTTACGTGGAACCATACGACGCTTTGGGCGCTCAAAGCGGACGCCGCCTATACATACTTGCAGGCAGGCTTCGACCCGGCGCAATATATGGAGCAGCTGCGCGAGCTGAAACGCCTGTTCGGCGACGAGCTGCTGATGCATTTCGAATGGGTGCTTGCAGGCGGGCGATTGCTGCCCAGCGCTCTGCCGGTCGTCCGGTTCGTGTCGGAAGAGCGGCTTTATCATATTATCGAGACCTGTCGAAGCATCGGCGTCGAGATTTATGACCCGCACACCTGGATGCTCGATAACGGCGGGCGCGGTGCGGTGAGCGGGATGCAGCTTCGCAAGAAGCTGAACGATCCGCTTGGGCTGCTCAATCCAGGCAAGATCGGATAAAGCAGGCGAAAGTTTCGACGGCCCGAAGCGGCAACGCAAGGTCGGATAAGAAAAGGGGGACGAACGTTATGGGGACGCTGCTCGTCAGAAATGCCAGATCGATCGTCACGATGGACGGCGAGCGCCGCGTCATCGAGGGCGGCAGCTTGTACGCGGACGGCCAGGAAATTATCGCGATCGGGAAGGACATTGCCTATGAGGAAGCCGACACGGTCGTCGACGCCGCCGGCATGATCGTTTATCCGGGGCTGATCAACACGCACCACCATCTGTTCCAGACGTTGACCCGCAACATCCCGCTCGCCCAGGACTGCGAGCTGTTCGATTGGCTCGGCGCGCTGTTCGATATCTGGAGGCATTTGCGGCCGGAGGATATTTACAATGGCGCGGTCGTCGGACTCGGCGAGCTGCTGAAGACGGGCTGCACGACGGCGTCGGATCATTTTTATTGTTTCCCGAAAGGCATCACTGGCGAATTGATCGACGAGGAGATCCGAGCGGCCGCCGACCTTGGCATCCGCTTCTATCCGACGCGCGGCTCGATGAGCCTCGGCCGTTCGGATGGCGGGCTTCCGCCTGATGCCGTCTGTCAGACCGACAACGAAATCATCAAAGACACGATCCGCGTTATCGAGCGGTTCCACGACACCGACCGATTCGCAATGGTGCGCGTCGGCGTGGCGCCCTGCGCGCCTTTCAGCGTGACGTCGGATCTGCTTCGCGAATCGGCGGCTCTGGCGCGGAGCTATGGCGTCCGGATGCATACCCATCTCGCGGAAACGCTCGACGAGGAACGGTACTGTCTCGATCGGTTCGGCGTCCGTCCGCTCGAATATATGGAGCGGCACAACTGGGTCGGGGACGATGTCTGGTATGCGCACGGCATTCATTTCGACGACGACGAAATCGGCTTGATGGGCCGGCACAACTGCGGCGTGGCGCATTGTCCGACCAGTAACATGAAGCTGTCCTCCGGCGTGTTCAAGCTGCTGCGCATGCAGAAGGCCGGCGTCAAAGTCGGACTTGGCGTGGACGGCTCGGCGTCGAACGACGGAGGAAGCATGATCGGCGAAGCGAGAATGAGTTATTTGCTGCACAAACTGTCGCATGGTTCGGCGTCGCTGGATGCCGTCGGCGCGCTCGGTCTGGCTACGCG
>NZ_BTCK01000090.1:0-6658 GCF_033239625.1 Paenibacillus sp. CCS19 | reverse complement strand
TTAAAAGCTGACTTGCTTTAAAACATATCGCTCATTGTTCAGTTTTCAAGGAACAAGTTATTTGCTTCGTGTTTCTCGTTACCGGCGTGTTTCTCTCGGCCGGAATTAGAATATAACATACTTCTTCAAGAATCGTCAACACTTTACGACAAAAACTTTTAAAGATAATTGAATATCCTTAATATTCCACATGGATAGATGAATTATTAATCATCATACACTTCTTTACTACAGCCTCAGAGATGCCGTCCTGGACGATCACTGTAATGAAGTGAAGACTACGAAAGTGCTGCTCCCCCAGGGGAGCAGCTTCATTTTAACATTGATGAAGTCATTGTTCGTCTCCGATGTGAGGGTCGAATGCCAACTAACTACCTGCCTCTGCGCAGCACTTTGTAAAGTATTGATGGTGAGAACAACGTGTGAACGGGACATAATAAGTTCATGACATGAATAAAGGCATTATAAACATCCGTATCTTGAGAAGAACGATGATAAATCCTTCTCGTATACCATTGAAGCAGCGTGAGACCGAGAGGCTTCTTGCCCGCCACATGAGGATAACGGAAATCCTCGATAATAATCATTTTCCACACGGGATCAATGACCTTGGACATTTTTCTATAAACCCGCTTCGTTAGTCGATTAGAGATCCCCTTCGTTTCTAACCATTCACGCTTGAGACAATCATTTAAAGCCAACGCTTCCATAGCGGCTACGGACATGCCTTGACCAAAAACCGGATCAAACCGACATAAGGCATCGCCTATAAACAAAAATCGCTGCGGAAGGCTTCTCGCCTTCTCATAATGATGTCGAACCATATACGGAACCTTATGTATTTTGATTTCCGAGAGCGGTTTCGCCCCCTCAAGCTCTTTGTAAATCGTTAATTGCGGCAGCTTCCTCGTTAACTCGATAAAATTTCGCGCTTCCTTTATTCTGGAATCCCCCAGCTCACTGTCGTACCCAAATAAAGTGAAGATATGACGATCCCCTTCAATTCGGCAAACAGATCCCCCGATTTTGTCGATCGGAGCCGAAGGATAGACCAGTAAAGTTTCCCAATCTCTTTCTCCATCATTTAATTGGTAAGTTTGACTAACATAACAAAGATCAATTTTGACCTTCTCTTCGGGGACATCGTACTTGTTCATCCCGAACCATTGATGAAACCTGGACCCATACCCGCTTCCATCAATGATCAAATCCGCATAGAGATTTATTGTCTCGGACGAAGCAGCTTCTTGCGCATGAACACCAATAATCGTGTTCTGCTTCTCGTCCAATATAGGATCTATAGCCACTGTGTTGTATCGGATGTTCAGGTTATCATTTTGTTCAACGAGGCATCGAATATGCTTTTCTAGAAAAGGACGACTTTGGAGCTGGACGAATATATCGCCTTCGAATCTCTTCTTCCAAACGCCATGATGAAACCATTTGAGATGTTGTGAACCGTTAATGCGAGTAGAACCGTCCTTCACCATCGCTTCGACGATACCAGGGAATAGCTGTTCCAAGGCCTGTTCCCCTCCCTTGAGCAAAGCATGGAGATGGTACCCTTGCGGCACTTCCTTTCGGGGTTGTTTATCAGGAGGCTCCGTACCTCTTTCTATTATGGTTACTTTGTCGAAGTAGCCGCATAATACCTGAGCAGCGCATAGCCCAGCTATACCGGAACCAATAACGATCGCATGCGCTCCTAATCTACGCTCTGTCATCTATTTCCCCCGTTTCGTCAAATACGATGTCCTCGCTTAACGTTTCTATGCCACGACGCTCATGCAGTTCATGTGCTGTGCAGCAGAAGTTGCCCAATCTCTTCTGAGGAAGAAGGACGGTAATAATAATACCCTTGTCCGATCTCGCAGCCATATTGCTGCAGCAACGCAATTTCTTGCGACTTCTCGATGCCCTCGCAGATGATCTTCATGTTCAAGCTGTGACCGATATCGATAATCAGCTTTACGATCGACGCGGCAGAGGTTTCCATCGTCAATTCTCGGGTGAACGAACGATCGATTTTCAAGTAATCGACAGGCAGCTGACGCAATACGCTAAGCGAAGAATATCCCGTTCCAAAATCATCGATCGAAATTCTCACGCCCTGACGCTTAAGCTCGTCTAGAACAGCGATTGATTCGTTCATGTTATGCATCATGCTTTCTGTCAACTCAAGCTCCAGCAGTTCAGGATTGAAATCTGTATGCTCCATGGTCTGCAACACCTTCGATGCAAAACCGTGCGACTTGAACTGACGGATTGATATGTTGACGGCCAACGTCAGATCAGGTCTGCCGTCGCGCTGCCAGCTTTTCACTTGCCTGCACGCCTCCTCAAGAACCCATTCGCCGAGCTCGACGATGACACCGGTCTGTTCGGCCAGGGGGACGAATTCGGCTGGCGAGATGGATCCGAGCTCCGAATGAGTCCAGCGCAGCAGAGCCTCCACGCCTCGTATCCTCCCCGTGCTCATCTCCACCAATGGTTGATAATAGATTACGAATTCCTGTTTGCCGAGTGCGCTTCGGAGATCGTTCTCCAGTTTCACTTGACGGAGCAGCTCTTCGCTAGCGATGGCAGAGAAGAACCGGTACCCATTCTTTTCTCTGCTCTTCACATCATACATGGCTTTGTCTGCATATTGAATCAGCGTATCAGCATCCGTCGAATCCTCAGGGTACAAGCTAATCCCCATACTCGGGGTCGTATAAATCGGTTTCTGATCGATCTGGAACGGCATACGGAAGGAATGAATGATCTGCTTCGCAAGCTCTTCGACCTGCTCTACCCTCTCATATGAGCATAGCAGCACGAACTCGTCCCCCGCATAGCGGGCAATGAAATTGTTCTGGCCCACCGTGCGTCTTAGGTGATCGGCGACCTCCTGCAGCATACGGTCACCGGCATTATGACCCATCATGTCATTGACGTTCTTGAAGTGGTCAAGATCGATGAACAGAACAGCTGCCTGTGCATCGGTGGACAGCTGCGCCGCCATTTGCTTTTTGAGCTTCTCACGGTTGGGCAGTTGGGTGAGCATGTCGTAATAAGCGCTATGCTCGAGTTTACTGAATGCCTCATTTAGCTGTACGTTCAATTTTGAATTGATATCGTTCTCCCGCTTCAAGTTACGGAGATAGAGGGCCAGCAGCGAGTACAAAATGGTGTTAATGATAACGCCGATGAGCATGTTGCGTATCAACTCCATTGGCACCTCGGACGAGAATGACGGCATGTAGAATATGTAGTAGGCTGCTGCAAGGAAGGTTGGAAGAGGTGATGGCAATAGGAACGCAAGAAGGACAAGCGTTAGATACATAACGCTAATTAACCCATCGAATGATAGCTCCTGTATTGCAATGAAAAACCCGAGAAAAGCGATTGCGGCAAATACATACTTGAGCGGGATCCTCTTGACGAGCAATGCGGCGAAGATAAATACGGCGAAGATAAGAACACTGACGAGGCTGCGAGAGGCGCTGACAGAGTTGGCCAAGTTCATAGAGAGGGCGATGGTTGAGAGTACGATGACGATATTCGGCGTAATATGAACGAGACGTTTCACCCAGGACTGCGGTAGTTTCATTAGCTGCCACCTCGTCGTTTCGTACGATTATGTTGTACTATGCGGCTTGTAATGACGTTGTACATGGATACAGCATCACCTTTCTTGTATTCACACAAAAAAAGTCCCGATGACCTCATTTAGCATCATCGGGACTGTTCTGGTTGTTAGTATTACTCGACTGTTACACTTTTCGCCAGGTTACGTGGTTTATCGACGTCGTTACCTACTGCTAGCGATGCGTAGTAAGAGATCAACTGCAGCGGAATAACCGAGATCGCTGGCGACAGCAGCGGCAGCGTCTTCGGAATCGCGAACAGCTCGTCGACAGATTTGCCTACTTCTGCTTCGCTTCCCGCATTCGCTACGCCGAGCACATGCGCGCCGCGAGCTTTAACTTCTTTAATGTTGCTAAGCGTCTTCTCATACAGTTCCTCTTGCGTTACGAGCGCGATAACCGGAATGCCATCCTCGATCAGCGCCAGCGTGCCGTGTTTCAGCTCGCCTGCTGCGTATGCTTCGGAGTGGATGTACGAGATTTCTTTGAGCTTGAGCGAGCCTTCTTGTGCAACTGCGTAATCGACACCGCGGCCGATGAAGAACAAGTTCTTATGCTTCGCAATCGATTCAGCCACTTGTTTCAGTACAGCGGATTGCTCCAGTACGGATTCAACTTGCTCAGGCAGTTGGTTCATTGCCGCGAGCAGTTCCGTTACAGCCGCTTGCTCTACCGTACCCAGCGTTTGTGCCAGGTAGATACCGAACAGGTAGAACGCGATCAACTGAGACGTGTACGCCTTCGTCGATGCTACTGCGATCTCTGGACCTGCCCACGTAATGAGCACATGGTCTGCTTCGCGAGCTACCGAGCTGCCCACAACGTTCGTGATCGCCAGTACTCTTGCGCCATTGCGCTGTGCTTCACGCAGTGCTGCAAGCGTATCTGCCGTCTCGCCCGATTGGCTGACGACGATAACAAGCGTATCTGGCGTAATGATTGGCGAGCGATAGCGATATTCCGAAGCGACGTCCGTCTCGACTGGAATACGCGCCAAGCGCTCAATGATCGTTTTGCCAACGAGACCTGCATGGTATGCCGTGCCGCAAGCAACGATTTGCACTTTGCGAATGCCTTTGATCTGCTCAGCCGACATGCCGATTTCGCCCAGCGTTACCGACAGGCCATCATCCGACACGCGTCCGCGCATCGTGTCACGGTATGCTTTAGGTTGTTCATGGATCTCCTTCAGCATAAAGTGATCGAATCCGGCTTTCTCCGCCGTGACGAGGTCCCAATCGACATGATATATTTCCTTGGAAATAAATTCGCCTTCGGTCGTCATCAGTTCGACACCTTCACGCGTCAGAACAGCCATTTCACCGTCGTTCAAAATATACACATTCCGCGTATGCTCCAAGATTGCTGGAATGTCGGAACCGATAAAGTTCTCGCCTTCACCGACACCAATGACGAGCGGGCTCGCAAAACGAACCGCAACCAGCTTCTCTGGCTCAAATTCTGTCAGAACGCCCAGTGCGAAAGCACCGCGCATCCGTTTGACTGCACGTTGAACCGCTTCAACGATGTTACCTTTATACTCATCTGCGACCAGATGCGCGATGACTTCCGTATCCGTCTCCGATACGAAGTTGTGTCCACCTGCGATCAGTTCGTCTTTCAAGTCCAAGTAGTTTTCGACAATGCCGTTATGAACGACCGAAAACTTCGCCGAGTTGTCCGTATGGGGATGCGAGTTCACATCCGAAGGCTTGCCATGAGTTGCCCAACGCGTATGACCAATGCCGACAGAGCCTGCAAGCGGCTCATCCTTCAGCTGTCCTTCCAGCACTGCCAGACGGCCCTTCGACTTGCGAATTTCAAGGCCGTTGCTTGTGAACACAGCGATGCCGGCGGAGTCATACCCGCGATACTCCAGCTTCTTCAAACCTTCGATCAGAATTTCCTGCGAATCGCGATTACCGATATATCCCACAATACCACACATTATATGTTGACCTCCGTTAAGTTCGATTTGCTCTCTAGCGATCTCACGGATTCGACAATGCGCAGTACACGTGTGCAGTGATGTTTCCCTCCTGCCCGCGCCGCTGCATTAGCGAATCGTGGACCCTAGGGCTTCTTGGCTTGCTAACAATCGTTCTCAACCTGCTTCCGCATCCGTCCGAATGCTCCATCATTCGTCAATGAAGAAGATAGGCTAGTCTTTATCATGTAAAATGCGAATTCTATTCGCTGCATTCCGCCTCATGTTTGGCCGACCGGTTGCCCGCGTCGTTTTGCATTTTGGCTTACGGTATGAATGCTCTACCGGGAGGTCCCCGCCGAAGGTTCCGAACGCCTCCACCTCGTCAGCTTGCATAACTGCCCTTCCCTACCGTGGGAAAATAACTGCAGCAGTTCTCCATTCGCAAGCTCTGGCGCTTTAAATTGCTTTATGAAAACCCCGATCCTCGCTTTCATTTCTGGAATCATACAGTCTATCATATTCAGATTCGACTATTTGTGCAACAAAAATTTCATGCCGTTGGCGGCCCACCCAAACTCTCAGGGGCGACCCACCCAAACCCTCCCTCGCCAGGGAGGGCCCCAAAGGACTACGCCCTCTGGACTCCCGAAGGACTTACTTTGATACTTTAGTACGTATGCCCGCTTGTCGTCCCTACGGGACACGCTTTACTTGCATCGAGCCTAGATCCGTCCTCTTCGTCCGCATCCATTTCGACGCTTTGTGCACCCGCTTCTGCTACAAGCCGCTTTCGTCCCTGCGGGACACGCTCTACGTTGATGCTCTCACCAGATCCGTCCCATTGGGACGTAAACACTGTACCCTACTCTGTATTACCCATACATCTTATAAGGCTAACACCTCCAATGCTTCACCCCATAAATAATATATGTCGGCTTCCCATAGGAAAGCCGACATATTTAGCACAGCCTGTTCAATAAATAAACAGAAGGGATGAACAGCCACACAGGCCATTCATCCCGCATCGGTCGTCGGCTCAGGTATTGGAGCCGACAACTCCAATTTTTATTTCCCACGGAACGCAGGAGTGCACGGAGAG
>NZ_BTCK01000089.1:0-7373 GCF_033239625.1 Paenibacillus sp. CCS19 | reverse complement strand
CTTTATGTAGAGACGATTGACCAGAAAAGCAGCGGTGTGCAAAATCGTGCGATTTTGCCGCTTATTCTGTTTGACTTGCTGGCGATCGGTTTGTTTGCAGGCGGCGGCTGGGGAGGCGGCGGAAAATGCTGCCCACCGTATGGCGGCGGCTACGGCGGCGGGCCCGGCTACGGCGGTTATGGCGGCTATGGAGGCGGACCTGGCTATGGAGGTGGAGGTCCTTACGGTGGTGGCGGGCAGTACGGTCCATATGGCGGCGGACCTTATGGTCCGAAGAGCGGCGGCTATTACTAAGAAAACCGCTGGCTGGCGTCAGCGCCTTCTTGTGCGTCTGCTGTTGCTGAGCCTGCCGCCGAACCCGGTGAATGGTTTACGCATTTCGTAACAGCGCACACGTTCTGCAAATCCGGTGACGCGGTAGCCAAGCTTCTCATAGAAGCGCCGCGCCGCGTCATTCCCTTCATCTACGTACAAGAGCGCCTCCTGGCAGCCGGCAGCGATGCCATAGGACTCTGCTTGTTCCATGAGAAGCCTTCCCGCACCTCGCTTCCGGCAGGATGGAAGTACGGCAAGTAGGTCAACATATAATAACTGGCCATTGGCTACCGCATGCACGAAGCCATATGGCTGGCTTGTCGAAGGGAAAACCGCTGCATAAGTCGCCCCTAGATCAAGCCGCTTGCGCAGCTCTTCTTGCGTAGGGGCATCTTGAAGGGAATAAAGGTAAGAATATGGAATGATCTCATCTCGAATGAGCTGGAGAATCGCAGTATCGTCTTGACGCGAAGATCTTGGACGAATGGTCACGCTCACGGCCATGTCGCCTCCTTAACGGTGTCTAAGGTAGTGTATGCGGTGCGATCGCCCGCGGCGCATCTGCTACATAAGATTTTGTAAGCGGGAATCCGAGGCTTGACGAACCGGAAACGCAAGCATATAATAGGTTCTAAGCTAATACGTTATCGGCAATGATGAGGACGAAGTGTTAAGGGCTCTTTTGCTCAGAGAGCGGATGGAACTTGCTGCAACCATCGCCAAAATCCCTTTTCGACGAGCTCACCTCGGAGCCATTCCCTTGAAAAGCGAATTCCAATTCGCGCATTAGGGGGAATCGCGTGGCACACGTTACTGTGCTGAAGGTAAAAGCGTTTTGCGTGCACGCCGTTTTTACCTGCCGAGGTTGCGCATTGCGAAATGCGTAATAAAATTGGGTGGTACCACGGAAGATAATGCCTTTCGTCCCGTTGCTCACGATGAGCAGACGGAGACGGAAGGCTTTTTTGTTGTTTGGTTTGATGAAAGGAGAGATGAAGGATGGCGACGCAAGGCGCAACACTGCGTTCGAAACAAGAACTGATCGAGAAAATGAGCAAACCGGAGGTCATTACCGGTTCCGAAATACTGCTTCGTAGTCTGGTGCTTGAAGGTGTCGAGTGTGTATTCGGCTACCCAGGCGGCGCCGTCTTATATATTTACGATGCGATGCACGGATTTGATGATTTCCATCACATCCTGACACGCCACGAACAAGGCGCGATTCACGCAGCGGACGGATATGCTCGTGCAAGCGGCAACGTCGGCGTATGTATCGCAACGTCCGGTCCAGGGGCAACGAACCTTGTAACGGGTATCGCAACGGCATACATGGACTCCGTTCCGCTCGTCGTTATTACGGGTAACGTTGTTCAATCGGCTATGGGTACGGACGCATTCCAGGAAGCGGACATCGTCGGCATTACGATGCCAATTACGAAGCACAGCTACCTGGTACGCAACGCTGAAGATCTGCCGCGCATCATTCATGAGGCATTCCACATTGCGAACACGGGCCGTAAAGGTCCAGTCCTGATCGATATTCCGAAGGACGTATCCGCAGCGAAGACGCTGTTCAAGCCAGCTAACGGCGAAGTCAGCATGCGCGGCTACAACCCGACGGTATCGCCGAAGAAGCAGCAAGTGGACAAAATGCTCAAAGCGATCGAAGAAGCTGAGCGTCCGCTCATTCTTGCAGGCGGCGGCGTTGTGTACTCCGGTGCGCATGAAGAACTGTTTGAGTTCGCGACGAAGACGGGCATTCCAGTTGTGACAACGCTTCTGGGTCTCGGCGGGTTCCCGAGTGGCAATGATCTGTGGGTAGGCATGCCAGGCATGCACGGTGCTTACGCTTCGAACAAAGCGATCCAGAATGCCGATCTGCTCATCAACATCGGCGCACGCTTTGACGACCGCGTAACGATGAAGCTGGAAGGTTTTGCTCCTCATGCGAAGATCGTTCACATCGATATCGATCCAGCTGAGATTGGCAAAAACGTTCCGACGGACATTCCAATCGTTGGCGATGTGAAGACGGTGCTCGAAGTTGCGAACGCTGAAGTGAAGCCGGCTTCTAAGGCTGCTGCATGGCGCGAGCAAGTTACAGCGTGGAAAACGGAATTCCCGCTGACGTACGTAGATTCGAACACAGAACTCAAGCCGCAATGGGTTATCGAAATGCTTCATGAGACGACGAACGGCGATGCGATCGTTACGACGGACGTTGGCCAGCACCAGATGTGGGCAGCTCAATATTACAAATTCAACAAACCGCGCTCGTTCGTTACATCGGGCGGCCTCGGTACGATGGGCTTCGGATTCCCGTCGGCTATCGGCGCTCAAATGGCGAACCCGGATCGCGTAGTCGTTTCCATCAACGGTGACGGCGGCATGCAGATGTGCGCACAAGAGCTCGCGATTTGCGCCATCAACAACATTCCGGTTAAAGTCGCGATTATTAACAACCAAGTGCTGGGCATGGTTCGTCAATGGCAGGAAATTATTTATGACAACCGTTACAGCCACATCGACCTGGCAGGCAGCCCGGATTTCGTGAAGCTTGCAGAGGCATACGGGGTCAAAGGCTTCCGTGCATCGAACAAGGAAGAAGCGCGTGAAGCATGGGAAGCGGCGCTTCGTCATCCAGGTCCTGCGGTCGTTGAATTCGTCGTCCGTAAAGGTGAGAACGTGTATCCGATGGTAACGCAAGGAAACACGATCGACGACATGATCTTGGGGGATGCGGAATGAAAAAACATACGATAGCAATTCTCGTCAACGATCAGCCCGGCGTTCTGCAGCGTGTATCTGGCTTGTTCGGCCGCCGCGGCTTTAATATCGAGAGCATTACGGTTGGTTCCAGCGAAGAGCCGGGCTTATCCCGCATGGTCATCGTCACGACAGGCGATGGCAATACGCTGGAGCAGGTTACGAAGCAGCTGTATAAGCTGATCGACGTAATCAAGGTTGTCGACATCAGCAGCAATCCGATGGTTGCCCGCGAACTCGCGCTCATTAAAGTGAGCGCGGAGCCTGCGGCACGGCCGGAAGTGCTTGGCGTTGTTGAGACGTTCCGTGCAGCCGTTGTCGATATCGGCCCGCAGTCGATGATCGTACAAGTTGTCGGCGATACGGAGAAAATCGATGCAATGGTTGAGCTGCTCAAGCCATACGGCATTCGGGAGTTGTCCCGTACAGGTGTTACGGCAATGGTTCGCGGCAGCGTGAAGTAAGTTTCGCAACTCCACGATTTGGTGTTTGAAATCAATCTGCTTATCCTAGACAATAGAGATAGGCAGACGCAAGTTACCCAGCAATAATCGTATTCAATCCAGTGCCGAATGTGGACAGACATATCGGACGAATGATGCAAATTCCCGCATTGGGCGGGTGTTTAAGCAGGGAATACGACGTGACGCTCATGCGCCTACCGAGGTTTCTCCGTTTAAACACCCGCTCAATGAGGGTTTAATTTAAAGGAGGCAATTTTACAATGGCAGTTACTTTGTACTATGAAAAAGACGCAGATCAAAGCGTTCTCGCAGGCAAAACAATCGCAGTTATCGGCTACGGCTCCCAAGGCCACGCACAAGCACAAAACCTTCGCGACAGCGGCCTGAAAGTTATTATCGGCCTCCGTCCAGGTAAATCCGCTGACAAAGCGAAAAACGACGGCTTCGAAGTACTGACTGTTGGTGAAGCAGTTAAAGTGGCTGACGTTGTTCAAATCCTGATGCCGGACGAAACGCAAGCAAAAGTATACAAGGAAGAAATCGAGCCTAACCTCAAAAAAGGCGCAGCGCTCATGTTCTCCCACGGCTTCAACGTTCACTACGGCCAAATCGTTCCTAGCAAAGACACGGACGTTCTGCTCGTAGCTCCTAAATCGCCGGGCCACATGGTTCGTCGTACGTATGTTGAAGGCTTCGGCGTTCCTGGTCTCATCGCAATCGAGCAAGACGCTACAGGCAACGCTAAAGCGATCGGCCTCGCTTATGCGAAAGGCATCGGTTGTACGCGTGCAGGCGTTATCGAAACTTCGTTCCGCGAAGAGACGGAAACGGATCTGTTCGGTGAGCAAGCAGTACTTTGCGGCGGCGCTACGGCACTCGTTAAAGCAGGCTTCGAGACGCTTACTGAAGCTGGCTACGCTCCAGAAATGGCTTACTTCGAGTGCTTGCACGAGCTGAAGCTGATCGTTGACATGATGTATGAAGGCGGTCTCGCTTCGATGCGTGACTCCATCTCCAACACAGCTGAATACGGCGACTACGTTACAGGCCCACGCGTTGTAACGGACGAGACGAAGAAAGCGATGAAAGCAGTTCTGGACGACATCCAATCCGGCCGCTTCGCACGCGACTTCATCCTCGAGAACCAATCGAACAAAGCAATGATGACGGCTACGCGTCGCCGCGAAGCTGAGCATCCGATCGAGCAAGTTGGCGGTCAATTGCGTGAACTGATGCACTGGATCAAGAAGTAATAGCTTGCTCTTGGAGCAATTATAAGTAATAATCAAAACTGCCAATCGATGATTGGCAGTTTTTTATTTTTTACAAAAGTGCACCACCCAAACCCTCCCTCTCGAGGGAGGGCCCCGGGGGCTTGCCCCCTGGACCCCGCAGGACTGATGATTTGCATACAGATTCGAAGATTGGCATCATGCGTGCAGGTACTCGCTTTCGTCCCTGCGGGACACGCTTTACATTGTGCGGTAACAAATGTTGGTGAGGGATAAATAATTTATTATTAGGGACGCGTGGGACGATATTTTGATATAAGGAGGTGTTCATAATGCTTGTCGTCTGGGCAGTGTTGTGGATCGCAGCGCTGATGATGGTCGTGATTAATAGACATAGTGCGGCGTTTCGGTGGCTGGGATTAGTTGCTTTTTGTGGCGGGACGGGGGCGCTGGCTTCTGTGATGGAAAGCTGGATTACGACGTATGAGGCGGACCCTGACGGTTTACATACGGCTGCTATGCTGCGTCACGTTCAGCAGGGCTGTTCATGGACGAGCTATTATGGGCTTCCTTACGCTTATTTGTTGTTCGGTGCGGGTTATCATCCGAATGTGATTCCTGCACGGCTGAGCAAGCTGCTGCCGTGGGCGGCGTTGATTCCGATTGTGATCATGCTGCCTCTTCCGATCAATGGTGGATATCCGGTATCCTACCTTCCATTAGCTTGTTGGGCGATTCCTTATATGCTGATTGGAACGGGGCTTGTATTGACGAAGCGGGTGAATCATCCGGCAGAGCGGCGCGCGCACTTGATCGTGACTGCTGCGGTCCTTCCAGCAGTGTTGTTTGCACTGGCAATGAACTATACGATGCCGCTATTCGGTGTCTATCGACTGTGGCGCTATAACGTATGGTCGATCCCGATTGCTTTTCTAATCTTTATTACTTCTTTGTTCAAATACGGTTTTATGGGCGTCCAACTTATGATTGAACGGCGACGTCTCGACTACTCGCTGCGGGCGATTACGAGCGGGACGGCGATGTTGAACCATGCGATCAAGAACGATATGGCGAAAATCAAGCTGTTCGCGGACAAAATCAAACGCGGTGGCGCAGAGGACGTCGATCTGCAGCAGGATGCGGCCGTTATTATTCGCTCAGCAGAGCATATTGAGGCGATGATTCGAAGCGTGCACGAGCGAACGCAAGAGCTGGTGCTGCAAGCCTCCTTAGTCGATCTGGCTTCGTTGATTCAAACACAGATAACGATGCTTCGACCAGCCGCGCAAGATGCTAAGGTGACTGTAATACTAAACGTTCCAGAGCATGCATCACCGATCCTGATAATAGCGGATGCCGCACAGACGGAAGAAGCGATTCGCAATGTGCTGAACAATGCACTCGAGGCGATGGCTGGCGGCGGACAGCTTACGATTACGCTTACTGGCGGCAAGCGTGGGTCAATCCTTGAGGTTAGCGATACGGGGCATGGCATTGAGCGGCATCATTTGCATAAAGTAACAGAACCGTTCTTCACGACGAAGGGCAGCAGTCGCACGATGAATTTTGGACTTGGCCTCGCATACAGCAGCCAGCTTATGAATCGGCAGGGCGGAGAGCTTCGGATCCGCAGCGAATGGGGGCGGGGGACGACAGTAACGTTCTCATTCCCGGCCGTTAAACGCAGCATACAGCTATCCTGGAAACAAGGAGTGAGCAATGTTGGAACTACAGACACCAATACGAATCATGCTCGTGGAGGATGATAAAGACTGGCGCAGAGGGTTGTCCGCTTATCTCAATGCAGAGCCAGACATGCTAGTCGCAGCGGAAACCGGCGACCCACAGCAAGCGGCGGCGCTGTGCGAGCACGCGCAGCCGTCGGTTATATTGCTCGATATTATGATGGCCGACAGTCCAGCAGGTTTGCGGCTAGCGGAACAGTTATCGATGCAATCGTCAGCGCGAATTATTATGCTTACTTCGATGGAGAATGGCAGCTTCGTATCGGAGGCACTTCGTGCAGGTGCAGTCAATTATATCGTGAAGTCGGATTTCGCAGGCATACCAGAGGCGGTGCGACGTGCTGCTGCGGATCGATCGGAGATCGATGCATCGGCAGCGAAGCTTGTGCTGGAGGAGCTCCGGCGGCTGCGCGGTGTTGAGCGGGATTACGAAGTGGATCAGTTCAAGCGTCAAGTGACGCCTGCTGAAGTGCAAGTGCTCCAGATGATCCATGACGGTCACAGCCAATCGCAAATTGCAGAGCGCTCCTTCCTGTCCATTCGTACCGTAAAGAACCACGTCGGCAACATCCTTCGCAAGCTCGGCGTCGGCAGCAGCAAAGAAGCAGCAGAGAAAGCCAAAGACATGGGCCTCTTTTAAATAAACTTCTCAACAAAGTCCTCCTGATCAGGGAGGACTTTGTTGTTTTCAAGCCTCTTGCAGAAGTCTCACTCGCGCTGTAGTCCCGTCACCACTCCTTCCGGGGGCCAGAGAGCGGGATCCCATGAGGCGCTATCATCAAAGTAGCCATCAATGGGCGGTGACAGGTGAACACGTGCGAAATAAGTATGCATTCGATTGACCGTATCTA
>NZ_BTCK01000088.1:0-7606 GCF_033239625.1 Paenibacillus sp. CCS19 | reverse complement strand
GGTGCAGAAATGCACCATATGGAGCATCGCGCGCCGCAGGTGAGCTAATAAGGTGCAGAAATGCACCTTATTGAGCATCGCGCGCCGCAGGTGGGCCAATAAGGTGCAAAACTGCACCTACCGCTCCACATCAGGCCGCGACCGCGCCGTGTACAATCGCTATACTCTTCTTTTTACCCACATCCTCCAACCACGCCGCCGCAAGTGTTTCGTTCCGCGTAACCGCAACAGATTCTTCTTGTCACATTACGGTTCATCCATTATTTTCTATATGTCCATTCATTCTCGCAGAGAGGAAGCCGCCCATGAGAACGACAATAGTCAATACTGACGGTCATCGCACTCTACGCAACCATCGCAATCAAAGAACATCTGCAATCGCCACTCTACTCACTTTCCTCCTACTTATTACCGCGATAGCACCGTTGCATTCTAGCTCGCTTAGAGCAGAAGCCGCATCAGCCGCCACGTCCGATCCCATCGTTACGCTGCTGAAGGAAACGAAGTCCTACATGGCCCAAGCGAAGAAGCTTTACCTCGCCAATGATCAGGAAGGAGCATACGCTAATGTGGCCAAAGGGGAGGCCAAGCTGCTCGCGGCTCTGAACACCAAAGGCGCGTCGGATCCTAAGTATGGGACATTGCTGGCATCTAGTGGTTATCATATGAGCACGGTGCTGCACCCCACCAACACGGGGGTGAAGTATGTTCGAACGTTCACGTCCGACATTCCTTGCGGCGAGGCAGGCTGCCAAGGCGTGCCGTTAAGCGCCATTATGTTGTTCAACTACACAGACGGATCAATATCGACCATCCGCTCGCACATCGTGCCGCTTCCTGGCGATCAGGGCGAGGTGGAGCCGTTCTTCCTTCATGTACTGACTCAATACGGACTGTTCCGCACGACAGCTGGTGACATTATTATGCTGAGTGTATTGGGGAACTGGCGGGGAGGCGGATGGTCCATCGGTTTGCGGAATTTGAGCAAGGGGGGAAGTGCTGAGCCATATACGACATTGTTCCAGGGTAAGGATCTGCCTGAGGAGCTGCTGAAGCATTGGGATGAAACGCAGCAAGGATTCCTTGGCTTGTGTGACGCACGCGAGACAGTGAATTGTACGGTACAGAATCCTGAACAAATCACGATAACAGCAATCGACGAAGATGCAGGAACGGTCACTTTCGGAACCGAAGTCGTTCATCTGAGCAATGTTGTAAACGTGAAGACGAGCACAGAGAGAGGAGAACTGAGGAAATTAATAAACACGCTCCTAAGTAGAGGGACGTTCGAGGATGTTCCCATTCGGCCAGGCGAACAAATCGTCGCAGCACCGCAGCTGGGCGAGCCGCTCGGCAAGCGCAGCAATTTGTTATTCTATCGTAACTTTACTCTTCAAACCGATGCAATCGGCGAGGTCAAACATATCTATTATCCAGCGCGCCTAACCGGCTTACAGTCCGTAACGCTTGCATGGCTGGAAAAGCAGCTGGGGACAGCATCAGTAAACAAGGGAAGCAGCAGCTCCGTGAGCGTCGTCATCCAGTCCAAATATAATCTATCGCGACTAACCTTTACAGCTTCGAATCGCAACAGTACCGTTCAAACCATCCGCCTATCTGGGCCACTGGCTGATGAAACCAAAGGCATGATGATGAGTGCAATCGGCCCAACTTAAAAGAACTCAGCTTACCGCCGCATTAGATCACCCGGGCCAGTTCAGCTCAGCTTTTATCCAAGCATTCTCCTACTCCTCATCCAAATGCGCAACCGAAGCAAAGCTCTCAATCTTGAAGCACCCTGTATCATAAGTAACCTGCGTAATCGAACACTCCGATATAAGGCTGCTCTGCTCAGCGACAAAATCCGGATGCCAGCGATTCAGCTCCATCTCATCCCAATAATGCACAAGAAAGTCGGTCAGGACGCCGCCATGCGTGACAACAACAATGCTGCTCTCGTCCGGCGAGGCCTCCCCGATTTCCAGCAACGCAGCAGCGAATCGCTCGCCAGCCTGCCTGGCCGAATCGCCAACAGGCGGAACGTACTCGGGATCCCGCGAACACTGCTCCCACATCGCAACGAATTGATCAAAGCTCTGCTCCGGCAGATCTCCCCAGTTCGCTCGCTCGCGCAGACGATGGTCTACCTTCACCTCAGAGGCTCCCAGCGCATCTGCAATAATTGCAGCAGTCTGCTTAGCTCTAAGAAGCGGGCTGGCGACGATGGCATGAACAGACTTATCTTGGAGAAAATGAGCCGTTGCCTCCGCCTGCAACCGCCCCGCATCTGATAAGGCAGCATCGCCGATGACCTTCTCCTTAAGGCCATGACGAACCAGATAGAGCGTACGCATGCCGCTTCCTCCTCTAGGAGAGCGATTCCCACCTTGCCCAGAGCTCTGGCGGGTTCAACTCGTATGTTTCTTTCTCCCGGAACATGAATTGGTGCATAATAAACTCCCGTCGAATCGTTGCAAAATCATCATGGTACTGTTTAATGTACGCATTGATTTCCTTCTCTGTATACGGCCGCGACTTCTCCAGTCCGGCAACGATATGCTCCAGCACGATCAACTTCTTCTTGAGTTGTGACGGGATTTGTTTCAGCTTGCCGTCCTTATCGAAGAAGTTACGGATTACGGATTCCTTCAGTCTCGTTAATTCGGCGTCCATCGGATTCATTTCGCTGCGCGCATTCGTACCGCGATAGATGAAGTCAGCAGCGGCAGACGCACTATTCTTGAGAAAATAATGATTGAGCGAGAAGTAGATCGTATTCTTCTCCCGGCGTTCATTGATCAGACTCGCTTCCCGCAGCTTAGCCGCGTGATGGGTAACGGTTGCAGGCGTGACACCCAGCTTCTCCGCAAGTTCCAATCCGTTCCGTTCGCCGTCTGCGAGCAGGACGAGCATCCGAAGCCGATTCGCATCGGCCAACGCTTTATGGTAGCTGACGACCTTATCTAGTTGCATCTGCTTCACTCTCCTTTACAATTTAACAACAATCTAATTAGATATTAGTTAAAACGAAATATAAACGAAGCCCCGGGCAATGTCAATACCCGAGGCTTGTTCGGCATTCACTGCGTTACCGGACTTGGTTCGACACGCTCTTGATAATAGCTGCGATACGCGTTTCACAGCCTTCGATCGTTGCCAGCCGCTGCGCCGTCTCGTTCAATATGCTGCTCAGCGAGGTAAGCGAGCGGATCGCGTTCTTGCTGTCTCCGGTTCGCAGCGCATACAGAAAATCGCTCCATTCGGCCGACTTCTGCTTGTTCAGCTGACTGATCGCCGACTTCTGAGGGGAGATGAGCTGCTCTTCTTTATCGATGGCGGCCAGTTGGTCGCGCAGCCGCTTGATCGTTGCAGCGGCAGTCGCCTTCGCTTGCTTATATTCGGTGTCCGCATAACTAATGTCCGCTTTTGCAGCTTTAACCGTAATAGCGAGCAGGTCGACCTGCAGTTGAACCGCTGCAATAAGCGTTTTGCTGCCAAGCTTCTTAGCTGCTTTCAGAGAGGCAGTGGCGGCTGCGTATTTGTCGAACAGCGGTTGATAGCTGTCCTTGGTTTGCTTCAGCTTGCGGGCAAGCAGATCGATTTTGGCCTGATCGATGCTTTTGATGCGGCTGCGCAGCGCGGTCTCGTTCGTATCGTTCTGCTTGCTTGTCGTCTTCAAGCGTGTGTCGCGCGCATTGTTCTGATCCTGCCCTTGAACGAAACTGCTGTACAACGACTGCAACTTAGTGCTGTCAGCAGCCGCTGCGGCGGCTTTCATTTTGTCGAATTGCTTCTGAGCGGTGATGGACAACGACTGCGTAGCAGCATGAGCCGATGGTGCAGGCAGCAGCGAGCACACGAGAGTAAGAAGCAGCAGGACCGGAACGATCAGCCGTTTGGCTGCCGCTCTGTTGGATGCCATCATGATGAATAGACCTCCTGAATGAATAGATTCATAGCGACAACCTGGCGCACAACGAAAAAAGCACCCTTCCAGCAAGGCCAATGGCCAAGCTCGAAGGGTGCTTCCCTGCGATGGAAACGCAACGGTTCCGCATATGTGATTTCACTATACGCCGTCCAGTCGAAAACTGTCAAGAAAAGGATGGAGAGAAGCAGTTATATTATTCTTAGTCAATCGACTGCTGAAGTGCATCTTTTTACCACATAAGAATGTATAAATTTTCGAGTCACTCGAAATGCAAATTCTTATTGGCGATAAAACCTACCTCATGCTACTTACGAAGCTGCTTTGCTCTGCAAAGCTGTAGGTCGCTCATCTTCGAAAGACCGCGATAGAGGTTTTCTCACAATAAAAATCAAAAAAAGGCATAAAAAAAGCACATCAACTGTGCAAATCTCCGAAAAAGATATATTTAAAGTTAGGGTGCTGCTTCGGCACCTTATGATAATAGTATAAACCGCGTTCCAATTAAAGTCTATATCTTTCTATAAAATTCCAATATGCTAGTGTTTATTCCCGGCCGGGATGCTAACAACGATGAGGAGTGACAAACAATGAGTGATTATTATTGGGACAACAAAATAGACTATTTGCGCCGAACGAGACCGCTGCATCATAACGATGATTATTTCGAATTTTTAGTTGAGAAGGTATGGCGGATCACCGAGCCTGTCCGTTTAGTCGATTTTGGCTGCGGCTATGGTTATCTGGGTCTGAAGCTGCTGCCGCTGCTGCCTGAGGGCTCCACCTATACGGGCATCGATGAAGGGATGGAGCTTCTTGCTCATGCTAGCTCGTTGTTTAGCGAACTGCCCTATGAAACGAATTTTATCGCGGGTGATGTGACGCACCTAGTATGTGAACCGCAATACGATATAGCAATTAGTCACGCATTCTTGATGCATATGCAGGACCCGCAGGCCACGCTGCAGATCATGATCGACAGTGTCATCGACGGCGGCAAGGTCATCTGCATTGAATCCAATTGGGTTGCATGTATGGCGGGCTATTATGTGGATGGAGTCGATCAGTCGAAAATCGTAGACGTGGGACTGCTGCAGAAACTATTTGAACGAGACACGAAGCGGGTTGGGAAGGATGGCAATATTGGCTCCAAGCTGCCTGTTTATATGAGCAAGCTTGGATTAACGCAAATCGAGAGCCGTGTGAGCGACAAAGTGCTGTTCTTGAATCCGAATGGTGATGCGGATGTGCATGCGGAGATGCTAGCTTCCATGCGCACAGACGGCGGCTTCGGTGCTTCTCCAGGAGATACTGAGCCGTTTATCAAAGGGCTAATGAGCCGCGGCTGCACGATCGAGGAGGCTAACAGACAGTACGAGAATGAGCTGCGGCTGTCGCAATTGATCGATTCGAACAGTTTCGTCACCCATGCGCCGGGCATGCGATTCACTTTCGGCACGGTACAACGGAGCAAGATATAACAAATTATTTTGTTTGACATTGGAAAAAAAGGAAGTCCACTGTCGGATGCGGAATATATCATCAGCATGTGGTGAACGCGCTTGCTACCATCCTAACGATAGGGAGACCTTCAGCATGATTGAGGCACCTCGGCAGTGGATTGTTGAAGCAGAAATCGATACGTTGCAGGACGCATTAGAGCGCGGGGATATTACCTCGGTGCAGCTTGTTCTGCTTTATTTGGAACGAATTCGCAACTATGACGGGCCGATCAATTCGATGCTGGAGCTGAATCCCGACGCGATTGAGATTGCTCAAGCGCTGGATGAGGAACGGCAGCGCATAGGAAGCAGGGGACGCCTTCACGGTATCCCGATCGTACTGAAGGACAATATTGATACGCAGGATCGGATGCACACAAGCGCTGGCTCGATTGCGTTGGCACAATCGATTGCGCCAGCCGATGCATTCGTTGCTGCCCGTCTGCGGGAAGCAGGGGCGATCCTGCTCGGCAAGACGAATATGACCGAGTGGGCGAACGGCATGGCGGAAACGATGTGGGCAGGCTACAGCTCGCGAGGCGGGTTGGTGCTTAACCCGTACGGTCCGGGCAATGTGTTCGTCGGCGGCTCAAGCTCCGGTTCGGCAGCAGCGGTTGCCGCTAATTTCGCGGCTGGCGCGATCGGAACTGAGACGTCCGGTTCCATCGTGAATCCGTCAGGCTACAATTTCGTCGTCGGCATTAAGCCAACCGTCGGGTTAGTGAGTCGAACGGGTCTTATTCCATTGTCGCTGACGCAGGATACAGCTGGTCCGATCGCGCGAACGGTGAAGGATGCAGCCATTCTGCTCGGCGTGTTGGCAGGACCGGATGAACAAGATGAGGCGACAATGAGAGGCTCGGAGCATGTGCATCGCGACTATACGCAGTTTCTGAATAAGGATGCGATGCAAGGGGTGCGAATCGGCGTGCCTCGTTATTATTGCGAGGGACTGGACGAGGCGCCGCTCGAAATATTGGGATCGGCGATTGATGTCGTTCGATCGCTCGGAGGCATAATCGTTGACGATGTTGACATTCCTTGTGCGGGCATCGAGTGGGATCGCAGCGTCGTGCGTTATGAGTTCAAGCGAGGGCTGGACGATTATTTGGCGAAACTTAACCCGAATGTGCCTGTTCATTCGCTTGCCGAGCTAATCGCATTCAATGAACAGCATGCGGAGCAGGCGCTCAAATATGGGCAGAAGGGCTTGACGCGTTCAGCGGATACGACAGGCGTGCTCACCGATGAGATCTATGTGAACGGACTGCGATTCAATCGGCAAATGTCGCGCGAACAAGGCATTGACTATGCGCTGCAGGAGTACGGCGTAGATGCGCTGCTGTTCCTTGGGCATAACGGGTCGGAAATCGCGGCGCGTGCAGGTTATCCGCTCATAACGGTACCTGGCGGCTATTCGAACGATGGACGCGTGTCCAAAGCGGGCTACATAACCGATGGCCCATATGGCATCACCTTCGCAGGGACTGCGTTCAGCGAGCCGCTGCTGATCGGATTGGCTTACAGCTTCGAGCAGGCTACCCAATATCGGTTTCCGCCGGCAATGATGCCGCAGGAAACTCAATAAAGCGCGAAAGCGCGGCTAAGCCGCGCTTATTTCATTGGAACTATTCGGCACCAGCCAGCAAGTGAGGTAAATCCACTGTTACATGAAGCAGGCATCCCAGGGTCCGATGATAAATTAAGTGTGGTTGAGCCCCACATAAACCGCTAACTCCAACGCCGAAAGCACTCACTGGTGCGTCCCGCAAGCAATCAGGTGACATTCGGCGGTTTAAGTGTGGGAGCCCCCCACTAAAACCGCTAACTCCAACGCCGGAAGCACAATAAGTGTGTCTCAACCCCGCCTAATAGTGTGTCTTAGCCCCGCCTAATGTTACATGAAGCAGGCATCCAAGGGTCCGATGATAAATGAAGTGTGGGAGCCCCCCACTAAAACCGCCAACTCCAACGCGGAAAGCACAATAAGTGTGTGGCAGCCCCGCCTAATGTTACATGAAGCAGGTATCCAAGGGTCCGACGATAAATTAAGTGTGGTTGAGCCCCACATAAACCGCTAACTCCAACGCCGAAAGCACCACAAGTGTGACTCAGCCCCGCCTAATGTTACATGAAGCAGGCATCCAAGGGTCCGATGATAAGTGAAGTGTGGGAG
>NZ_BTCK01000087.1:0-7661 GCF_033239625.1 Paenibacillus sp. CCS19 | reverse complement strand
GGATATCGCAGCGGATGCGAAGTCCTTCTGCTGACGATAGAAGGACTTCGCATCCGCTGCGATATCCTTGCTGTACGTCATCGTATATTCGTTGCCGAACGTTGCGCCTTTGTTTACCCGCTCCGTCAGCCATTCGCCAGTCGGCGACCATGCGATTTGCTTCAACTTCGCCGTCACTTGGTCATCAGTCAATCCTGCCCGCTCTGCAGCCTTGCGCAGCAGTTCCGTCAGATGCCATTCAATCGCCGATTTAACGACCGACTCGAATTCGCTGCGGAAAAGCTCCTGGCGCCGTTCCTTCTCGGCAACCGTCTTCGCGCCCGCGAACAGCAGTCCAGCCTTGAAGCCCGGCTTGCAGCTCTCGAGAAATTGATGCGCGATATCGCGCAGCGCAGCAGGCGTGATAATCGCGCCGTCAAGCAGCGATTGCACATCCTTGCGCATCGCAAGACGCTCCTGTTCCGCTTGCCCGTTCAACGCAGCCAGCCGCTCCTCAAGCGCTCGCAGCGTTCCTTTCACTTCAGCAGCGCCTTCTTCGCCGCCCGCTTCTTCGAGATAGCGAAGACGTTCCGGCTCAGCCAACTCTTCCTGACGTTTAGCATGAACGCTTACCAGATGACGCAGCGAAGCCGACACGCTCCAGTCCGCCAGCTCCCCGCGAACGGAAGCCAGCTTGCGCAGCAAGCCTTTGAGTGACTCGTATTCATTGTGAGGATGCTCAGGCTCTCGGCTCGTAACGTACAGAATCCCTGCAGGCTCAAGGTGCCAGTTCGCGAATGCCTGCTCAACGCTTGTGCGATACTCCTCGAACGACAGCTCGCGCTCTCGATGCTTATCGATCTGGTTCACGACCAAGTACAGCGGCTTGCCCCAATCCTTCAATTCCTTCGCAAAAGAGAAGTTAATCTCCGATTGTACATGGTTATAGTCCATGACGTAAAACACGACGTCAGCGAGATGAAGCGCAGATTCCGTCGCTTGCTTATGGGCATCGTCCGTCGAGTCAATCCCCGGCGTATCGAGAAGCAGCATATCGTCGCTCAGCAGCTCCGATGGATAAACGATGTCAACCGTCATGTAACGTGCGCCATCAATGCAATATTTGTTCAAATGCTCCAGCTCCGACGTAGGAAGCTCCACCATCTCCTGGCGTCCATCGGCAGTCAACTGCTCGATCTTCACTGCCGCACGTGGTCCGCCTTGAATCGTAACAACGTTAGCGCTTGTCGGAATCGGACTAGATGGCAGCAGCTGCGCACCGCAGAGCCGATTGACCAACGTCGATTTTCCCGCAGAGAAGTGACCGCAGAAAGCGACGGCCAGCTTGCCATTCGCTCGTTTATCAGCCAGCTGCTTCAGCTTGCCTGCCGTCTCGTTGTCTCCAGTCTGTACCATTTTGTTCTCTAGAACTTCAATTGCTTCAGCCCAAACGCTTTCTCTTGTTTCCGTTAGACGACTCATCATCGGTTTCTCCCACTTTCCTCTCTCTACCGCTCGGCTAATTGCAAATTCGCCTTACGGTTCCCCTATCCGCATCTCTATGTCATATACATACGCGTTCAACACTTGGCGAGACTCCGCGATCATGACACTACGATGAACTCTTCTTCGCTTTCGCTGCCTTGCTGCCCACTACAGTCTTCCTCGATCGGGTCGTAGTCGGCTTCATACGGCGAGCGCCTTCCTTGCAAATATCAAGCAGCGGACAAATCTCGCACTTCGGCTGCTGCGCTTTGCAGTGATAGCGACCAAAGAAAATAAGCGTATGATGCGTCTGCGTCCACATGTCACGCGGGACAAGCTTCATCAGCTTCTTCTCGACTTCAAGCACCGAATCGTCTTCCTTTGCAACGCCAAGCCGCTTGGAGACGCGATCTACATGGGTATCGACTGCGATAGCAGGCACGCCGAATGCATTGGACATCACCACATTCGCTGTCTTGCGTCCTACGCCAGGGAGCTCCGTCAACTGTGCATGCTCTCTCGGCACATCGCCATTATACTTATCAATGACAAGCTGGCACAGCTTCTGAATGTTCGATGCCTTGCTTCGAAACAATCCGATTCGTTTAATATCCTGTTCAAGCTCTTCGATCGGAACGGCCAGATAGTCTTCCGGGCGCTTATACTTCTGGAACAGCGTCTCCGTCACTTTGTTAACCGTTTCATCCGTACATTGTGCAGACAACAGAACGGCAATCGTCAATTCAAACGGATTGCTGTGACGAAGCTCGCAATGCGCGTCCGGAAACATCGCGTACGTCGCTTCTAAGATGCGCTGCATACGTTCCTTTCCTGTCATTGCTCTCTCTCCCCAATCAAACACTATTGATCAAAAGTGTAGCGAAAAATGTCACGTCGCGCAACCATAACAGCAAAACAAAAGACCTCTGGAGGGCGCCGATGCATCGGCTTCCTCCAGAGGTCTTATTGTATAACGCTCGGTTTGGTCTGTTCCGAACCGAGAATTTCCTGTGATCGTTCGAGATCAACGGACCAATTAACGTTTCTCGATTTCGATCAGTTTATCCTCATAATAATAGAGGTATAGGCTATCGTCCTCTTTGAGCGACGTTGGCGAGATCCCCGAACCGCCAGATGTCAGAGGGATTCCCGATAAATTGAATTTGTAGTTTGTATCATTGATGTTCGGGCGCTTCGTTTGAATCGTGTTCGTGGTCGAATCGTATTTAAAGAACTTCTTCTCAACGCTCGCAAGCACCGTCACTTGAACTTTGCCCTGCGTATCCTTGCGTACTTCTACGCGATCGCCTGCTTTAACTGACGCGATTGACGTTGATGGGACGCCATTGCGAACTACCGTATAGCCCGTACCCAGCGGTGTATTCACTGTGCGCCCGGAGTAGTCGACAAGCGTTACTTGTGAAGCATCAACGCTCTTAACAGCACCTACGCTTACCGTAACACGCTGCACTGTCGTTGCCGTGCTGCCGACGAATGCTACATTGATTACGTTGCCTGCTGCCAGGCTGCCGAGCGAGATCTTAACGCCATTCTCATCCGTCAACTCCGCACCGGCAACATTAATATCGGTCGTGCTGGTGCTGCTGCCTTCGCGAACCGTAATCCGGCTGGTCGACGTGTTAACACTAACAACCTTCAATTGCACCGCACGGTGAATGTAAATGCCGCTGACTTTGTCTTGCGTCTGATTCATAGTAGCTGTGATCGTTGCACCCGATTGAACGTCCGATATTACACTATTTGCCTTGCCGAACTGATCGACGAATGGCGACTGCAGCGGCAGCGTCATCAGCGTACCGTTCATAGAAAGCGTCAGCTTCGCGTTGGTGGAATCGATCGAGACGACCGTACCCGTATATTTGAATGCAAGCTGAATCCGGACGATCGTGTCGCCTGTATAGCTAATCGTAATTTTGCGGCCTTTGGCCAGCAGCCCGCTGGAAACCGCGGAATCAATCGTAAAGGCTATGCCGTTCATATCAATCTGACTGTTCGTCTTCAAATAGAGCGTCTTCAGCTTGCCATTGCCGTCCACAACGTTGAGCGCCTTATAGTCGGCGTCATAGCTGCGGATTTCGACTCCGACTGCCAATTCAACCTTCCGGTTCGATACCGCGATCTTCGTTACTTGATCGGAAGCATTAATCGTCAATTCGAGTTGATCATTATCTTGAAGATCATCAATCGTAGCGGTCGGCATGCCGTCAATGGTTATAACCGTTGCATCCGTGATCGGCTTCGTTACGTATTTCTTGTCTTTCAGATAAGTAATCGTCTTCTTGTCTGCACTGTAGAAGACGCCTGTCTCTACCTTAGCCGAATTCGTAACATCAACAACCAGCCTTACAATTTCATCGTTCTTCACTTCGTACGAAACTTGGTCGCCGGCTTTCACGGCAGACAACGAATCAAGCAACGTGTTACCGCTTAGCAGCAATGCATCAGACGATACGCTCCAAGTCTCGGACTTCCCATTATTATTAATTGTAATTGCGGAAGCGCCAATGGACTGAACCGTTCCCGTTCCTGTCTTGCTCTGCGGCGCGCTTGCCACCTGAACCGAAATCGCGATTGGCGATTGACGGAATTTATCCCGTGTAATCTTAACGGTTGAATCTTTAGTAAGCGCCGTCACATCAAGTACATTCCCCTGACCGTCTACCACTTGAAGCGTATCATCGTATCGAATCTCTACAGGCTCATCATTGACCCAGATCCACATTTTGTGGCTCGCCGGAATAATGCGATCGAACGTCCCGTTAATCGTCTCTACCTGCTGATCGGTACTTAGTTGTTCAACGTATTGAACGACTCCGTCCTTCGCAATGATCGATACGCGTGCGTTAGGAACCATACTGGCTGCATTCGATATTTGCTCCGAATCAAATCGGGTATACACGGTGCTCGCACTCGTGCTATACGTTTGCTGACCTTCTTCGGTATATAATCCGAGCGAACCGTCTTTGAGCGTCGTCAGAATGCCTTCGCGTTGACCCGCATAGTCTACCGGATATTGTCCTTCTGCAAGGCTCAGCAGCTTCGCCATCATTGCGCGTGTTACCGCGCCAGCAGGATCAAACTTATTGTTCGCTACGCCATTCATAAGCTTCAGGGAAACCGCTTCATTAATATAACCTGCATATCCTTCGCCAACTGCAGAAGCATCGGCGAATGGGATCGATTGCTTGCCAAGCGCTAAGGCTTCCGCATTCTTGCCGATTGCCTTCACGATCAACTTCGTTACCCATTCCCTTGACGCTTTCGCACTGCCCCAGTCTTTGCCTTCTTTATCTGCGAGGAAGAATTGTTCATTCCGATCGATAAGACCTTTCTCAATTGCAAGTACAACATAAGGCACAAAATAATTATCAACATGGAACGAGCTAGGGAACACAACCGCTTCGTCGCGATCCAGCTGTCCTTCCAATCCAGCAAAACGAATCGCCATAACGATCGCTTCTTGACGCGTTACACTATCGGAAGGACGGAACAACCCGTTATTGCCGACGATAATACCTTGAAACGCCAGCTTCGAAATATGTTTCTCTGCCCAGTGCGCCGGCGCGACGTCGGAGAAAGGAGTCGCTGATGCAGATGTTCCAACTGCATTCACTGTCGCTGCGCTTGAGGTTGTATCGTATGGAACCGATGCTGCGGACACAGTGCCGCCAGCCGTCAGCGACAATGCCAGCAGCCATGCAGCTGCTTTGTAAGATTTCGAATGATATATCATGTACGATAGCCTCCTCGAATAGTAAACAAATCGCTCCTACTTTAAATCAAGAACGTATGAGTTTCCTCATACGTTCTTGATTTTGACCGTCATGACTGCGCCGTTCCGAGAACGGCGACAGTCGGTTATCTTTCGTATTCGAATTACTTCACGAACGGATGAGGCAGCTCCTCATGCCCCATCAGCGTGTCGACGGCCTCGCCGTCTACAAGCAGATCAATCGATTGGACCTCGTCGAACTGGAACAGCGTCTGCTTCAACGCTTGAAGAGCAAGCATCTCGCCAGGTGCACCTAAACGCGCCTCTTCCGGTAAATGAAGGTCAATCGTGACGGCTCCATCCTTCACGGATGAGGATAAAAACTGCGCTTTGCTCCACAGCGATAATGCATCGTTGCTGCCATCCGTTTGCAGGGCTGCAAGCGCAGCCGAAACCTTCTGGTCCGGTGAGTCATATTCAATCTCTTGATTGAGCTCGACCAGCGAAGTCAAATCCGGATCGGAATAATAAATATGTATCGATTGCTTAGTCGTGTCCGATGAGGATGCTTGCTCAGTCTGTTCACCAGCGGCTGGTACGCTCGTGCCGGTGTTCGTTTCTTCCTGCGGTGACTTCTGCTTTGCCCCGCATCCGCTGGCAGCAGTTACGATTGCTGCTGAAAGCAGCAGCAGGCCGATCGTCGTACGTAGTTGACGCATCATGCTCACCTCATTTTTATTGAAGCTTCAACTGCTCCTTAAGACCAGAAACAATCGCAGCAGCAATTCGTGACTGAACGGCACTATCAAACAGCGCCTTCGCGTCTGTTGCATTCGTCAAGTATCCGGATTCGAGCAGAATAGCAGGCATCGTCGTTTCACGGATTACTTTGAAATCGCCGAACCGAACGCCGTTGTCCTTCAGACCAGTTGCTTTGACCAAATACTTGTGCATGATTTGTGCGAATGGCTTTGAATCTGCTCGGTTGTAATACGTTTCTGTACCATTCGTCGTTGCTGTAAAGCTGTTGGCATGAATCGAAATAAAGGCATCTGCTTTCAATTTGTTCGCAATGTCTACCCGATCCTGCAAGGTAGGATAAGTGTCATCCGTACGAGTGTACGTCACTTGCATGCGTTTCTCCTTATCGAGCAGTTCTTTGACTTTCAATACAATGCTTAGATTGAATGTCTTCTCGTACAGTCCAGCGGCTGTCTTCGCGCCAGGGTCTTTGCCGCCGTGTCCAGCGTCGATGACTACCTTGTACACTTTGTCGCCTGAACCCGTGCCAGGCGTCGTAGGCGTAGTCGTTTCTGGCGGGACAACTGCCGGATCGAGTACGTCGATCTGAATACGACCGTCCTGCTGCGATACGTTGTAGCTTGAGGCTGTCTTCAAATCTAGAACGACGCGCAGCGTCGTTGGGCTGTCTGGACCAACCGCGTAACGAATCTTCGTAAGCGTTGGATGCGAGTCGACGACGACCTGTCCCGGTATGAACGTTGAAGCAAATGCCGAATTCGGAAGATCGAGGACGATGCGGTCCGGCGAAGTGAGTGTAAACGCTTTATTCGGAGTAATCGTTCCGTCATAGTCGATCATTACACTTGTCAATCCATCGAACTGGACCGATTTCAGCGTTCCCTGCACATTCGGGTTCGTATTGTTATTATTCGAGCCTTCCGACGAATTTCCTGTATTGGAATTGCCATTGCCCGAAGAAGATTCCGATCCTGACGAGTTTTCACTGCCTGAACCACTTCCATTGTTGCTGCCGTTTCCCGTGCTTGAATCAGCAGGCTTGTACAGATGAACAGCCTTGGTCGGGTTGTCATAATAAACTTGAAGCCCAAGACTCTCTGCGACGAAACGAATTGGCACCATCGTAACTTTGTTAATAATCATTGCTGCAGCATCCAATTGTACCGTGCTGCCATTCACACTAGCCGAACGACTGTCTACGATCAGTGTAATAAGGTTTGAAGCGTCTTGAATATCAATTCGTTTGTCTGACTGCTTCCAACCAACTTCATAACCTAATCCTTCTGCAACTACCCTTACTGGCACAAGCGTCGATTGATCAACAATTCGGGGATTCTCCAGCGTTTCCAACAACTTGCCGTTCAAGTAGAGCTTCGGCGTGACGGAAGCTGCTTGTCCGATCGCTGGGAACAGCGAGAAGAAGAGCGACAGCAACATGATGACGACAACTAGCTTTCTCATCCTTCACCTCTGAAACAAAATATTTAGTGCCCGCAACGAATTACGTCGAGAAGACGCGCAATTCGTCTATTACAGACGAAAGATTAGACGCGCTCTAGCGGAAAAAGTTGCGTATAAAGGATAATTGTTGCGAACTTTTTCGCGGGAAATGAGGGGCGTTGCCCCTTCAATCCCCTAAACAACTGTATTTTCTCAAATATCTTTTTTCTATAAATACTTGATTTTCTACCCACCCAAACCT
>NZ_BTCK01000086.1:0-8744 GCF_033239625.1 Paenibacillus sp. CCS19 | reverse complement strand
TCATATGGTGCATTTCTGCACCTTATGGCTCGCACACCGACGCCGACCGCCTCATATGGTGCATTTCTGCACCTTATGGCTCGCACACCGACGGACGCGGCCTCATATGGTGCATTTCTGCACCTTATTGCTCGCACACCAGCGCCGACCGCCCTCATATGGTGCATTTCTGCACCTTATGGCTCACGCACCGACACCAACCGCCTCATATGGCGCATTTCTGCACCTTATGGCTCGTACACCGACGGACGCGGCCTCACCACACATAACAAACCAACTGGGAGGGTTCAGCATGCAAAGTCTGCGCAAAGCTTCCGGCAACAAGCTGACCGCAATGATGCAGGTGCGCAACGAACGCGGACGCTATCTGGAAGCTTCGCTTGCGCAGCTGTCCGACGTCGTCGACGAGATCGTCATCGTTGATGATGCGAGTACGGACGGTACGCCTGAGCTATGCCGCGCGTTTCCGAAAGTCGTCCGCCTCGTCGAGCTGCGGCGGCCGCTGTTCGGCGAAGAGTGGAAGCTCCGCTCGCTGCTATGGGAGACGGCCGTGTCGACCGATCCCGATTGGCTGCTGGCCATTGATGCGGATGAGTTTCTCGAGCGCCGCACCATTCGCAGCATTCGAGAGCTGATCGATCAGGACCAATATGATTGGGCAGCGCTGCGGATGTTCGATTTTTGGGGATCGCTGACGCACTACCGGGACGATCTGTGGTGGAATTTGCACCGCCGCCACACGATGATGCTCGCCCGCTATTTGCCTGGTTACCATTATGCATATCCTAAATGGGACCACCACGTCCCTCGACTCCCCTTCACCTGTGCCGCACTGCCAGGGCTGCGTTCGGAGCTGCGCGTGAAGCATTGGGGGTGGGCTGGCGACGCATCCGACCGGCTAGCCAAATACAATCGATACAAACAACTGGACCCTGACGGCCGCTGGGGCAACATCGACCAATATGAATCGATACTCGATCCAGCGCCGAATCTCGTTCGTTGGGTGGAGGAGGAGTGAAGCGAATGCAGACGGTCAGCATTCTAACCCACAACTACATTGACGGCTACAATCGGCAATTCAAACGGTTGTTCGGCGGCGGTCTTGAGCGGTACATCCGAGAGCTGTGCGGCGTCATCCACGCGATGGGACTTCGGCCGGTCGTCCATCAGCTGTCGTATTTCGAACCATTTCGCACCTCGTTCGAGGGAACGGAGGTCATCGGCTACACCTACGAGCTGGGCAAGGTGGCAGAGGCATTCGAGGCGATGGCGGAGGAGGCGGAAGGGCTTCTTATTTACGCGAGCTGCTTATGGCATCCGATTCGGTTCAAGCCGGGAAGCATCGGAATCTGTCACGGCATCAACTGGGATCACGGGTCGGTCCAAACGGGTACGAAGGATGGGATAGCAACCGCCTTTCGGCAAGCTGTGCGGCAGCTTGATCGCATCGTGTCCGTCGATTCGCATTTTCAGACGTACGCAAGAGCAACCTGTGAATTCGATGATCGGGACAAAATCATCCTGCTTCCAAACAGCGTCGATACCACACGCTACATGCCAAGTCGTGACCACAGCCGCAATCAGCCGCGCAGACGCGGATATCGCGTGATCGTCCCCCGCCGGCTGAGCTATGAGCGAGGGATCATTACGATGATGCTCGCTGCCGAGCAGTTGTTGGAAGCGCGCAGCGACCTCGTCATTGAATTCGCCGGCGAGCTCGTCGACGGAACGAATATTGCGGATGCGTTCCGCTTATGGTACGATACGCATCCTGCCAAGAAGCGCATCGAGCAGCGTGCCTATTCGATGGACGAGATGCGCCAAGCCTATGCGGGAGCGGACATCGCGGTTATCCCGACGATTTTCTCAGAGGGAACCTCGTTAGCGTGTCTAGAGGCGATGAGCTGCGGCGTGCCTGTCGTGGCAACGAACGTCGGCGGCTTGAACGACCTCGTGATCGACGGACTGAACGGTCGGCGCGTGCCGCCGGATTCGACCGCGATCGCCGATGCCGTCATCCAACTGCTGAGTGACAAGCCGCTCCGCCGCAAGTTCAGCAAGCTCGGCCGCGAAACGGCGCTGGCATTCGATATCGGCCGCTGGCGCGAGCGCTGGACAGCCGTCATTGCGCAGCAGCTTGTAACGCACGTCGCCCCTCTATAAAATAAAACCCTCACGGCGGATAAAGCGCCGCGAGGCCGATAAGCCGCAGCTCGCTGCAGCACCGCAGCGACTGCGCCTTCACAGGCGGCGCTGCCAACGCGCCGCCTGCGCCAAGGGCGCCGCCCGCGAGCGCCTCGCTCGCCCGCGCGGCAAAAGCAGCCGCAAGGGCCGACGCTGCCGCTCGCCCTTGCACCGGATGCGCCGCCGCGGAGCGGGCGGCGGCGAAGCAATCGCACGCTTCGCGCCAGCGACCGGCTGCGGCAGCCAGCAGCCCCGCGGCCAGCTCAGCTGCGAACGGCGCGCCTGCTATCCTAGGCTGCGCCATCAACAACATCGCCGCTGCCTCTGCGCCATCGCGCGCCGGCTCGCCTTCACGAGCCAACTGCTCCACACCGCGGAGCATCGCACCGCACTGCAGCAGATGCGGCAGCGGACGCTCCGTACCGCTCTTACCGGCGGCCCTATTCCACCATCCTGCCCAATCGCCCGCAAGCAGCATCACCTCGTCAGACACCGCTCCCATCTGTTCACCGCTGCGTCCCTGCCGAGCCCAATCCAGCACCGCTTGAAGTCCCGCCAACTTATCGTCCGGAATACAAGGCCGCGCCTCGCTCCAGCAGCGTTCAGCATCTGCCAGATTACCCTGCTGCAGCCTGAGCCATCCAAGCAGACTCAACCCCTGCTCGCCCGTTCCCTCGACCAATCGCTCGATGTAGGGTCCAACGGTCGCGGTCTCGTGCATCTGAAGCAGCAGCTGCGCAACTCGCAGGCACTCTCGTGCCAATATCCGCTGATTCCCGCCAGCTTCCGCTTCATCTCGCAGCGCCAGCAGATGTTCCGCCGCACGCTCCCACATTTCTCTTATGGTGTCCCCCGTCTCGCCCTGGGCCGCCTGATAAAGCGCCAACAGCCGAACCCACGCGCGCTCCAGTCCCGGACGCTCGTCAAGCGCAGCTGCGTAATAAGCTGCCGCTGCCCGCCACTCATATAATCGCTCGCATGCCGCGCCGGCATCGCACATCGTCCGATAGCCGCCTGCGCCTTCCACCGTCGAATAATAAGGCGCTGCCGGGCCTATAGCTATCGCTTGTTGCAGCATCTGCAAAGCTGTTCGCGCATCATCCCGCTCCATATGAACAGCCGCCAACGCCTCATATAGGTCTGGAAAATCCGCATACCTCTGCAATCCCGCTTCTGCTGCCTCGATCGCTTCATCAAGGTGCCCTGCCATCCGATACGCAATAGACAGCTTCAAATAAACGTCGGATGCGAATCCGAACGTATCATCCAACTGCCCCGCCAGCGGCTGCAGCCAAGTCGCCGCCTCCAGCCAGCGTCCCGCTCCGAGCAGTTCGGTTCCCGCCGCATAACGCAGCAAAGGATCGCTTGGGTTACTCACCAACGCTTTGGTCAGCAGCCGGGTGTTTCGCTCGGTTTTCCGCCGCCTTTCAACAACATCGGACCGATATCCCTCATGAAGGATCGTAAGTGGTGCGATCTCAAGCGGTCGCCCCTGTAAGGCAGCAACAGCTGTCGTGCACTCTTCGTGGATGATGCCGGCGAACCGAATTCGCGCATCATTGCGGAACAACCGGCAGACCGCATCGGTCACGGCGGCCCCTTCCCGCTCCGCACCCGTAGGCGCAAGGCTGCTGATGAGCCGCAAGTAATACCCCCACTGCCCCTCTGCACAGAGCAGCTTCTCCCATTCCTCCACCGCTGAGGGCGCCAACCGTTCATCTGCGTCGAGCATCAATATCCACGGCTCAGATGCTAGCGAAAGCACTTCGTTGCGTGCGGCAGCAAAATCGTCCGTCCACTCCCGCTTCACCACTCTGGCACCAAGCGACTGCGCAATAGCCATCGTCCGATCCGTTGATCCGGTGTCACATACGATAATTTCCGTTACATATGGCAGAGCTGACAACAAACACGTTTCGATGTACGCTTCCTCATTCCGCACGATCATGCAGAGCGACACGCCTGGCAGTCCCGTCCGCGTCATCTGCTAATCGCCTCGCTCGCAGCCGGCGAGCAGCAGCCGGCGAGCAGCAGCCGAGCCGAGCGCAGCACTTGCCGGGCAGCCGACGAAGCCGAGCGGGCAGCCAGCAGCTGCTCAGCTTCACGCAAGCGATAGTCCGCATAGGCGGATAGAGCAGCTGAGCCGCATTGAGCGGCCTCGTCACAGCCGTCCGATACATTGACCAATGCATGCCTTAACGTCCGCTCCAACAATGCTGAATCCTTCATTTTGACGGCTCCTGTCATGAGGGTAGCAAGCCCATAATCCGCCGTAGATGCCTTATCGCTCTTCACTTCCACTTGCAGCGTCGGTGCCGAAGCAGGCGCAGACGCCTCGCTAAAACCTTCCTTGACAAGCTGCAACCATCGCTGCAGCGACGCCAAACTTTCGTAGGCGACTGCCGCAGAATAGCCGCTTCCCCCCGCTCCCGTTTCTGCACCTGCTCCTGTTTTTGCCTCTGCTCCTGCTTCTTTTTCTAGGCTCGCGTCTGCTCCCGCTCTTGTCTCTCCTCTTGTCTCTCCCCTTGTCTCTGCTCCTGCTTCTGATCCTACGCCCGCGTCCGTTCCCATTCCTGTACCTGCAACTGCTCCTATTCCTGCCTCTGCTCCTGCCTCTCTCCCCGCTCCCGTTCTTGTCCCCATCCCTGTCTCAACCCTTGTATCCGCCCCTGCTCTTATCCCCTTCTCACCCGCATTAGAACGAGCCCTCAACGCTCGCGCCACCCTGCGCCTCGCCTCTGCCCAATGCCCTTCCGCCGCAGCGTGAGAAGCCTCCGCAAGCGCCAGCCATGCCGAAGACGCCGTTCCCCACGCCGGCTCTGCCGCTCTGCGCCGAAGCCAGATGACAGCCTCCGCGGTACAGCCGCTGTCGAGCAGCGCCGCGGCGATTTTGACACTGGCCTCTTCCGTCGACACGGTGAACCGGCGCTCGATCAGCACCGGAAGCTCGCTCCCGCGGCCAACGACGCGAAGCATGCGACACAGCCGATACAGCGGCGGCATGAGACTGGGCTTCATGGACAGCGTCTCACTATACCAATAGGCTGCCGCATCGTAGCTGCCCGCCGTCTCGTACAGCATGCCGAGCAAATAAGCGGTCCGATGCGAGCCCATGCCCTCCTCCGTATGATAAATCCCTTTCGGTTGACCAAGCCGAAGCGCATAGCAGGCCGCCATGATCGCACGATGGCGCCGCCCGATCCGCGACATGGACTCCGCAAGCGTATGCCACAAGTCGGCATAATCGCTGAACAGCCGAACGCCCTCCTCAGCAACGGACGCCGCTTCCTTCCACCGGCCCAATGTCTGCAGACTCCGCACCTCATATTTGAACACGAGATGCGCGTAGCTAAGCTGCGTGAAGGCTGGCGACCCCTTCGCCTCGCGGAACGACTCCAGCGCATCTTGCGGCATGCCCGCGCGAAGATATTCCACTCCGAGGTTATACCGATGAAACGGATTGTCCGGCTCTTCCTCCACCGCTTGCAGCAGCAGACGCATATTGCGCCGTATTTTATCCTTCTCCGCTACGACCGACGGCCGATAACCATAATGACGGATAACCGCATCTCCCAGCGCCAGCCGCGCATTCGGATTGGCCCGCAGGATGGAAAGCGCAATCTGCTCATGGATCCGCCCTTCGAATCGGTGTTTCCGATCGTTGCGGAACAACCTCAGCACCGGGTTGATCGTAACGCCGTCCTCCTCATCCGCGCCAAGCATATTCCACACCGGCAGCAGCCATCCCGCCACCGATTGCCCATGAAGCGCAAGCGAGCGAAGGCCGGCCGCCGTTCCTTGCGACAGCTCTTCATCCGCATCGAGAATAAGAACCCACTCTCCCTGCGCTTCGTCCAAACCTGCATTACGAGCGGCTGCAAAATCACCTGTCCACGCCCGTTCGATCACCTTCGCGCCATAACGGCGTGCCACACCAGCGGTTCCATCGGCAGAGCTTGCATCGACGACGACGATCGCTTCATCGACAACCCCCTGCGCACTGCGAAGACAGCGCGCAAGCCCCTGCTCATCATCTCTCACGATCATGCATAAGGAAATCAGCTTCCGCCGCGCCGCCATCGCTCATTCGCCTCCTCTGCGCGCCGCTGCGCGTCGTTCGCCAGCCCAGACTTTCCAGCCGGACAGCCGCCATCTGAAGCCTCTTCCGTTCCTCGGTCAGCCACGCGGCCGCCGATCGTTCCTCTTCGCGCTCCAGCAGCGCCTGCGCAGCAAGCCGTATGCTCGCGGATGCTGCACCAAGCTGCGCATGCTCATCATCCGGTTGATGCTGCACGGCCCGCTCATACAGTGACAGCGCTTCGCTGTACAGCTGTCTGCCGTACAGCATTTCACCAAGCGTTCGCAGCCCCAATGCTCCTAATCGGCTCGTTCCCATGATGCGAAGCAGACGATCTGCTGCAGCGGTCGTGTACCCATGGCGATGAAGGGACACGGCGAACAGCTCCTCGGATTTGCCCGCAAGCCGCTCCGCAATGCGCAGCAGACCGTGCGATACCGCTCGATCCATGAGCGATGCTGCTCCATCCTCAGCGTTTGCTGCTCCTGCCGCTTCTCCCGATGCGTCCACCCCAGCATGACCAAGCAGCCGCTTCTCTGCCGCCTGACACAGCTGCAGCGTGGAATGATCGAGCAGTTGCTCCGCTATCGGCGGCATGCGCCGCCCCTCCATCCAACAGCAGAGCGACCAATCCAAACCGGCGGTCCTCGGCAGCTGCTCCGATGTGCTAGTCATTCCTGCGAGCAGCTCAGATGCCTCCGCATACTGACCCGTTCGAATGAGACACGCCGAGAATGACGTCATCGCATCAATAGGGATAGTAAATCCCGCAGCCGCCTGCCGCCACAGCGGAACGGCCGACGAATAAGCGCCTATGAGCGTCAGGGAATGCGCGAGTGAACGCAGCCGCTGTCCAAACCCTTCCCCTGCCTCTCCAGTGCCGACTCCCTCATCCCCTAGACCCGCATATCTAACAAGTGTCTGAACGATCGCGCTGTCGCTGCCACCCGCTTCATGCAGCAGCTCGGCCAGCCCTTCCAGCGCCTTCGGCCATCCCGGCACTGCTACAAGCGCCTGCTCATAACGGCGGGCCGCTTCTTTCTGACTGCCGAGCCGCCGCTCCAAGCCCGCCAGCGCCGTGAATGCCCTGCAGCGCGTAAGAGCGTCCGTTAAGTATGACCCGCCTTCTGCTGCACCGGCGTCTATAGCAGCCAGATAAGCCTGCTTCGCCTCCAGCCACGCACCTTGGCCATGCAGGCATTCCCCGTACAACAGCTGCAGATCTGCATAATTATAGTATCGCTCCGACTCATCGGCCAGCAGCTCAAGCGCAGCCTCGTCTTCACCGCTCGCAAGCATCGCCCGCGCGCTATCGAGCATCAGCGACGGCCGGAATGGTGCATCCGGCGGAACAAGCGCTCTAGCTCGCGCGAAAGCGGCGGATGCTTCCGCCGCTTTCGTCTGCTGACTCAGCGTTACGCCAAGGTTGTACCAATGGAACGGGCTGTCCGGCTCTTCCGCCAGCAGCTTGCGAATGATACGGCCGTTGCGCTCCGCAGTCCCCTTGCGCGCAAGCTCGCCAGGCTCATAGCCAACATGCTGCAGCCGAATGCCCGACAAGGGGCCGTCCACGTCGCGCAAACGCTCTGGTTCGCCGGCCACGAGCTGTTCATGGATCGCACCGACATAGCGGTAGCCCTGATCCGCACGAAACAGCCGAACCGCCTCATGCCGGATGCACTGGCCAACAACGGTACTCTCGATCACAACCCGATACGCCGTTTCCTTCGAGTGGAGAAGCTTGTTTCGGAGCTGCAGCATGTCAGTGCCCTCGGCAAGAAGCTCATCTGCATCCAGCACCAATACCCATAGCGTCCGCGCCTGTCCAATTCCGAAATTACGAGCCTTGGCAAAATCGTCCGCCCACGCCATATGCACAACATGCGCACCACGCGAAGCTGCAATTTGTGCCGTCTGGTCCGTGGAGCCAGTATCCACGACGATTAGCTCATCCGCCCATGACCGGATGCTGTCCAGACATTGCGCGAGACGAAGCTCTTCATTGCGCACGATTAGATGAACGCCGAGCAGCATGCTGTCACCCCTCCGTAATCAGGTTCCCTGTCCGTTGAAGTACACGTCGATCGTCGTCGGGTTGGCCGTCAGACTCGAACGATAGGCAAGACGCGTATATTTCAGAAAACGCTGCGGCACAAGCACATCGACCGAACCGACCGCGATGCCTGTTGTCGTCGAAGTGTCCGCATACCAGTTCGTGCCGTTAGCGCTGATCTCTACCCGCGCATCCGCTCGGTTCACACCCGGACCAACGTTATACACGAAGAACGAGTACGTACCGAACACACTTGTCGTTACCGTCGCAAGTCCCGTATACGTATTGCCCGTTGCTACGCCAAGATTGCTGATCTCTTGGAAGCTCTTCTGCGAAATGGACGTTACGCTGCTCAGCGTACCTGCTGTAATCGTCGCTCCCAGCACACTGTTGATCGTGCCTGCCGTAATCGTCGCTCCCAGCACACTG
>NZ_BTCK01000085.1:0-9361 GCF_033239625.1 Paenibacillus sp. CCS19 | reverse complement strand
GTACCAGAGCCAGCTTGCGAAGTAGGGGTTTTTCTTACTGTCCATTAATTAGGGTCTTGACCATCCTCATGCAGGCCTTTTTTGCCGTGTTGTCTTCCTTTTATTGCATGGAACCGGTTTCGATCGATGAGTGCGAGACGGGATCAAGGCTTCAGCGTATCCTTAAACATGATGACGAGCTTCAGCTTCAACAGGTCGGAGAAGGATTTGAAGTCCACCTGCAGCAGCTCGCCGATCTTATCGAGCCGGTAGGCGGCTGTGTTGCGGTGAATGTACAGCTGCTTCGCCGTCTCGTTCACCTGTCCGTTGTTCTCGATGTACAACTCCAGCGTTCGCAGCAGGTCTTGCGCGGAGTCCGGCGCTTTGTCGATGATCGGGGACAGGGTCATGTCGAGGAAACGGCGCATTTTGTCTTGCGGGACGGACTCGAACAGATAGGACATTTCCACGTTTTCGAATGCCACGACGAAATCGCTGATCGACAATCGTTCGGCCGTTTCCCGGGCGTCGTAGCATTCGCGATACGCCTGCTCGAGATGCTCGGGTTTATGCTTCGTGTGGCTGAGCGTGATGCGCAGACCGCTGCCGGATTCGGCCGCGATGTCCGCGAACACCTTGGCCAGCAGATGGGCCGGCTTGCTGGCGCCGGGCGACGTCCGATCGGGCAGGATGGTCAGAATGGCGTCATCGACGTGAAAATGCAGGCTCGTGAAATCTTTCAGCAGCGGGTGGTACTGCAATTCCTGGCGAATCGTGCGGAACATCCGGTCGCGCTTCGGTTCGCTGATCGCGGAGATCGAGAACAGCGCGCATAGATACGGGGCGCCTCCGAACGAGATGCCGTGCCGAGCGGCGCATTCGAGCAGCGTGTCGATCGAAATTTGGCGTTTCAAATAGTTTTTGAGCAGCGAGGCGAATTCGTTCTGCGTCGACTGTTCCATGTAGCTCCGTTCGATTGCGTTCATATGATGCGAGATGATTTCGGCGGCTTGATGGAAGAGGCCCTCTTCCTCCTTGAGCGGCGTCCCTTTCGAGATTTGAAAAACGGCGCTGCGGATCGCGTCCTGTCCGGCTTCCGGGCTCTTCAGCGGAATGCGCAGCAGATTCCAGTTCTCCGTGCGAATCCACTGGACGGTCGGTTTCTGAGGGTGCTTTCCGAGCAGCTCCAGCTCGGCGGGAGGCAGGCTGCTGTATAGAATTTGCCCGCGCAGGCCTACGACGGCGAGCGGTACGCCGAGAATCAAGCCGATTCGCTTGAACAGCTCGCCGACGCCGTCGGGAGCCAGCGCGAACCGGATCAGCTCCTTCTGTTTGTCGAGTACGCCGTGCAGCATGCGCGTGCTGCGCTGCAGCTCGGCATTGAACAGCCCTTTCATCTGGTCGGAGAAGGTGAACGGAAACGGCAGCTCGATGAGCGGGAAACCGAGCCGGTCCGCCTCCGCCACCATGTCGTCCGGCACGTTCGACCAGAATCGTCCCAGCTTGATGCCGATACCGGCGGCGCTTCTCTCCGCCAGCTTGCGAATGAGGGACACGCCTGCCGAAGGATCGTCCTTCATCAAATAGGCGGTCGTGAAGAGGATGTCGCCCTCGCGAACCCAATCGGAAATATCCGGCGCGTCCATGACGTTCACGGATTTGACGATTCTGCCGATGCCTTGACGACCCGCCGTCAGCTTTCCTTCGGACAACGGGTAAATTTTAAGCGCATCTTCCACCGTTAAATACATGGCGATTCATCCCCTTTGCATCCAATCGACGTTCCTCTCCAATTGACAACCGTATGCGAGGCCTTGATGTTCAGTTAATGTTATATAAACTAACATTAATTATGGCATACCTAGTCGATTTTCACAATCGAACTTCGTTTCTTTTGTGCGAATATACAAACAGGTCGAAAAAAGCTTGTATCACTCAAAACTCACGTTATAAAATCTGACATATTAGCGGGGCGGTCAATTAGGAGGGGTGAATATGATTTTCGGAGACGTATCGATTCGACGGAAGGTACCCTGCACGCTGCGGGACGGCGTTACGCTATTCGCGGATATATACACGCCGATCGGCGGGAGAGACTGCCCGGTGCTTCTTATGCGTCAGCCGTACGGCCGCTCGATCGCTTCGACGGTCAGTCATGCGCACCCGGTCTGGTATGCCTCGCGAGGCTACATGGTCGTCGTTCAAGACGTTCGCGGGCGGGGCGATTCCGAAGGCGTATTCACGCCGTTCGTCCATGAGGCGGAGGACGGGTACGATGCGGTCGGGTGGGCTGCCGCCTTGCCTGGGTCGAACGGAAAGGTCGGCATGTACGGCTTCTCTTATCAGGGCGCGGTACAATGGGCTGCAGCTTCGCTGCACCCGCCGCAGCTGGCGGCAATCGCGCCGAGCATGACGGCGGCGGATTTGTATAATGGCTGGATGTACCCTTACGGCAGTTTCGACGCGCAGAACTGTTTGCCTTGGGCATATCAGCTGGCTCGGGACGGCGCTCGGCGCGCGGGCGACACGGAGGCGGAGATCATGTGCAGCCAGGTCATGCAGGATCCGGCCTCGGTCCTTCGGCGGTTGCCCTTGAACGGCGGCCATCCGCTGCTTGAACGCTATATGCCTGCTTATTTCGATTGGGTCGGGCGTCCGGCGTACGACGATTACTGGGCAGGACTAAACTGGCTGGCATCATTTCGAGAGAAACCGATTCCGGCGCTGCATATCGGAGGCTGGTACGACTTCCTGCTGCATGGCACGATGCAATCGTTCGCGGCGCTGCAGCAGGGCGGGGGCCAGTCGCCCGAGCTGTTTCACCGGCTTGAAATCGGACCGTGGACGCATATACCTTGGGGCCGGAAGGCGGGCGGAATCGATCACGGCCCGGAAGCGGACGGCAACATGCACCTGAGGCAAGCGCGCTGGTTCGATTATTGGTTGAAAGGCGAGACGAACAACGGCGTGTACGAAGAAGCGCGGGTCCGGTATTTCGAGCCGCTTCGCAAACGGTGGGAAGAAGCGGATGTCTGGCCTGACGCTGCCGCGGCATCTGCGGGAAAGACCTTGCGACTGTTTCTGTCGGGCTCGGAGCTGCCGTCGAACGGCGCGCTCGGAGGCGGCAGACTGGCGGATCACGAGGATAAGATTGACAAGGAGGCGGCGCCGGATGTGTTCGTGTACGACGCGCGGCTGCCGATGACGCTTGCCTCGGCGCTTCCCGTCGACCGGAGCCCGCAGCAGGACCGCTATGAAATATTGGTCTATACCGGCGAGCCGTTGCGGGAGGAACTTCATGTGCTCGGCGCGCCTCGGGTGCAAGCGGCTTGCCAGACGCTGGACGGACCGACCGATCTCGTAGCCGTGCTGACGTTGCTCCTTCCTGGCGGCGAGGCGAGATTTCTGTCGGTCGGGAGGACGGAGATCGGAAACGCCCGAGCCTTGAGAAAGAACCGCTGGGAGACGGCAAACATCGAACTTCGACCGATCGCCATCCGCTGTCCGGCCGGTTCATCGATCAGACTGGAATTGACGGGCAGCGCATTCCCGCTCCTGCTTCGGCATCCGAACGGGGCGCCTTTAGCCAGCGCTACAGCCGCCGGACCGGGAGAGCTGAATATCGCGACCGTTGCGGTAGCAGGCGGCAAGGGAGCGTTGTCGCGGATCGAACTGCCGCTGGCCGGCGGGTAACGGCTTGCGTCCGCGTAAAATGTCGTCCGCTCGGCAACGAGATCGGTCGATTTCTATTATAGAGGTGCGGAGGAGGACGACTCATGAAATCCAGTTTGAGAATCGTGAATGCCGCGCTGCCGCTGCGGGATGAGAACGCCCTGTTCACGTTGTCCGCCGAGGAAGGCGTCTGGACAGCGGTCGAGCGGCAGGAAGGCGCGATTGAATCGTCGCCGGAAACGATGTCGCTTGACGGCTGGAGCGGCGAAATGCCGGCGGAGGGCAGCGCGTTGAAGCTGGATGCCGGCGGTCTAGCGGTGCTGCCGGCCTTTGTTGATGCGCATATGCATTTGGACAAAGCGTTCTCACTCCCGAAGGTGGGTAATGTTACGGGCACGCTGGAAGAGGCAGTGCGTAATTATTCGGATGCCGTGCCGAATTTTACGAAAGACGAGCTGAAGGCTAGAATGATGCGCGCGGCGCTGCAAGCGATTTCGTACGGCAGCACGACGCTCCGGTCGCATCTCGATTTTCACGTCAGGCACGGCAGGGAAGTTGCGCTGCGGACGATCGAGGCCGCGCTTGAGGTGAAGGAGGCGCTGGCGCCGTACGCGACGATTCAGCTCTTCCCGATGCTTCCGTATTCCGAATTGACCGAAGAGGCGTTGGACACGGCAGCCGAGGCGCTGCGCATGGGCGCGACGGGATTGGGCGGAGCGCCGCATCTGTCGCCGGAGCCGGGGCCTGATATCGACCGTGTGTTCGAGCTGGCGGAACGATACGGCTGCCCGATCGATCTGCATGCGGACGAAAGCGACAATCCGAACATTCGGACGGCGGCATACATCGCGCGGAAGACGCTCGATTACGGTTGGGCCGGCAAAGTGACGGTCGGTCATCTATGCTCCCTTGCGGCGATGGCGGACGAAGACGCGCAGCCGATAATCGCCCTCCTGGCGGAGTCGGGCGTCGGCGCTGTGACCTTGCCGGGCGCGAATCTCTATTTGCAGGGCCGGCACGACCGCTTCCCGGTTCGGCGCGGCGTCACCCGTGTCAAGGAGTTGTTGGCGGCGGGTGTGCCGCTGGCCGCGGCCTCGGATAACATCCACGATCCGTTCCATCCGTTCGGCCGCGGAGACCTGCTGTTGATCTCCCTCGTGACCGCGTATGCCGCTCATATGGGGAGTCCGGCGGACATTCGGGAAGCGCTGCGAATGATTACGACGTATCCAGCCGCCGTGGCGGGTGTGCGCGGCGGCATCGAACCAGGGCTTGACGCCGACTTCGTCGTGCTGGACGCGGCGACGCCGGAGGAGCTGCTGACCATGCTGCCGGAACAGCGCTGGGTATGGCGCAGAGGACGATGCCTTCGCGCGGCCGCGCCTCGTGCGGAGTGGAACGGGGGCATACTGCGGACCTATTGGGCGGATGCGTGCGAACGGATTCATTTTCGCAAAGAGAGGGGCTGACGAATGAGCAGGATAGCGGTCATTTATTACAGCGCTTACGGGCATGTGTACGAAATGGCGAAGGCGGCGGCGGACGGTGCGGAGCAGTTCGGGAGCGAGGTGCGGCTTCGGCGCATACCGGAGATGGAGGCCGAGTCGAATCGGACGCCCTTCCAGGACAAATTCAAGAAACGCGAGAGCGAATCAAAGCTCGGCCATCATTTTCAAACGGTCGGCCGCTTCGAGAAATACGAGCGCTCGCTTGCGCAGCAGGAAGAGGTGCCGATCGCGACGAACGCCGACCTGCGCTGGGCCGACGGCATCGTGTGGGGGTTCCCGACCTATTACGGGTTCATGCCTTCGCAGGTGAAGCTGTTTCTCGAATTCGCCTCGGATCTGTGTGCGGACGGCGGTCTGGAGGGGAAACCGGCCGGTCTTATCACAAGCTCCGGCTCCATTCATACCGGCCAAGAAGCTGCGATTCTGACCTCGATGGTGCCGTTGTTTCATTTCGGCATGATCATGGTTGGGCTTCCTTATTCCGAGAATCCGGAATATTTGACGGCCGACGGCATTGGCTGTTCGCCTTACGGCGCTTCGACGGTGGCGGGGCCGGACAGCTCGCGAACGCCCGACGAGCGCGAGCTGGTCATGGCAGGGCGGCTCGGCCGCCGGGTGGCTGCCGTTGCATCGGCGCTTGCGACGAGCGGATTTCTAAATAAATAGGATGCGGAATCGATAGATGGCCCGCCCGTTTGCCGGAAACCGGCCCGGGCGGTTTTTTTTTGCATCGGTCATTAACCCGCATCTTTGTTTTCCGGAGCATGGTGTTGAGGAGAAGACGATGGCCTGGCCTCGAACGCGAAAGGGGGTTGTGTTGCGCGATGAGAACTCCTCTCGGAAAGTTGCAAGAAATATGTTACGTATATGACATGTATACTTACACAGATTATCAAGTTCGTCGTAATCCATGCCAAATAAAAAGCCTATTCATTGTGCGAAGAGCCATATTTGCATCAAATTCGTTGATGCCCTTTAATATGTGTCATAAAATATTACATATAGATTACAAGGAGGGATCGCGAATGAGTTCGACTATTACGGCAGGAACAGTTCTGCATTCGGTAACCGGACGCAAGGGAAGTTCGGATTATCTTGTCAGCATGGACGATATCGGCAAAGTCTATCCGAACGGAACGGTCGCCGTGCAGCATGTCAACCTTCAGGCCGGCGAAGGCGAGTTCCTGTGCTTCGTCGGTCCGTCGGGATGCGGCAAATCGACCATTTTCAATATGATCGCGGGTTTGACCGGACATACTTCCGGTCGGCTGTCCGTGCTCGGAACGACGCCGAAGGAAGCGCGCAAGCAGAACGAAATCGCGTTCGTGTTTCAAGAGCACACGCTGCTGCCGTGGGAGAAGCTGATCGACAACGTTACGCTGCCGCTTACGCTGCGGGGCGTTCCGAAGAAGGAGCGAATCCGGGAAGGCGAGCGGGTGTTGGAGCTCGTCGGCTTGAAGGATTATATGAAGGTGCTGCCGCGTCAATTGTCGGGCGGGATGAAGATGAGGGTCTCGATCGCCCGGGCGCTTATATCGCGGCCGAAGCTGCTGCTGATGGACGAACCGTTCGGCGCGCTGGACGAGATCACGCGTCAGTCGCTGCAGGACGAATTGCTGAACATCTGGCATCAGGAACGGAAAATGACAGTCCTCTTCATTACGCACAACGTATTCGAGGCGGCGTTCCTGTCGACGCGGGTGGTCGTCATGACGCCGCGGCCGGGCAAAATTTCCGAGGTCATCGAGGTCCCGATTCCCTTCCCTCGTTCGGAGGATTATCGGTCGATGCCGGAATTCGGCAGCTACGTACACAAGGTGTCGGATGCGCTCAAGCATTAACCGCAGCGCGAATCGAGCTTCGAAAGGAGAATGAGAATGGAAAAGTTGGTAGCAAGCGCCAATGCGGTGCCGGATACGTCAGGCAGCGCATTGCCGCCCGCCGTATCCGCGGCGTCCATCGTTGCCGAGAAGCCCTCCGGACTCTCCCGATCCGAGTCCAAATGGAGGAAATTCGCCGGGCGGGTTATTCCGCCGCTCGTCGTCTTCATTCTGTTCATCGCCGTCTGGGAGATTGCCATTGGGATGAGCGGCGTGAAGCCGTACCTGTTCCCGAAGCCGTCGGATATCGTGCGGGCCGCGGCGGAGAATTGGCATAATCTGCTCATCTCCGTCCGGACGACGGTGGCGGAGTCTGTGCTCGGCTTCGCGTTCAGCGTCATTCTCGGCGTCGCTTTCGCCATCGGGCTCGCTCTCTCGAAGACGGTGGAACGCAGCGTCTATCCGTACGCAATCATTCTGCAGACCATTCCGATCGTCGCGGTCGCGCCGATTATCGTCATCTGGTGCGGCGCAGGCATGAACGCGATCGTCGTCATCACCTTCCTGATCGCCTTCTTCCCGATTCTGTCGAACACGCTGATCGGCCTCAACTCGACTGAGGCGAATATGAAAAACCTGTTTTATCTCTACAACGCGACGAAATGGCAGACGATCTGGAAGCTGCGTATTCCGGCGGCGCTGCCATACATTATGGCCGGCATGAAAATATCTTGTTCGCTGTCGGTCGTCGGGGCCATCGTCGGCGAATACGTGGCGGGCATCGGCGGCTTGCAGGGCGGACTCGGTTATGCGATCACGGTTGCATCGACACGGCTTCAGACGGCTTATTTGTTCGCCTGCGGGTTGTCCGCAGCCGTTATGGGCATCGTGTTCTTCCTGCTGATTAACGCTCTATCGAACCGGCTGCTCCGTTCCTGGCACGATTCGGCGATCAACAATTAATCGCGATTCGCGGCGATTAGCGAATGGAACGAAAGGCATTGGCTAACGAAAGCCAGACCGATGACGAGAACAGAGGGGGGCTGACCGTGAAACGAAACAAAACGCCGATGATACTCGGTATCGCCGTCATGATGCTGCTGGCCGCCGGCTGCTCCGCAGCCAAAAACGAGTCTGCATCTTCCGGCGCCGGCTCGAACGTCAGGAACGGCACTGACGCAGCAGGCGGCGCAAAGGAGCTGCAGAAGGCGCACCTGGTCGAAGGCTGGTACGCCAAGGGCGAGGACGGCGGGTATTTCGCTGCGCTGCAGCAGAACTACTACGAGGATGCCGGCATCGACATGACGATCCAGCCCGGCGGTCCTCAAGTTTCCGGCCTGCAGCTTGTCGCTTCCGGCCAGGCGGACTTCGGCATCTCCTATGCCGACGATATTTTGCGAGCTCGCGAACAGGGCATTCCGGTCGTCGGCCTCCTGGCCGGCTTCCAATATACGCCGCAGGTGCTCATTTATCACGCCGAGGACAAGATCGGAGGCTTCGAAGATTTGCAGGGCCGGACCGTCTTCATTCAACCCGGCGTGCTGTACTGGGAATACATCAAGTACAAATACAAGTTGACGGATGTCAAGGAACTGAACTATAACGGGCAGCTGGTCAATTTCCTGAAAACGGAAGACGCACTCAACCAAGGTTACATCACTAACGAGCCGTACGCGCTCGGCGAGCAGGGCGTCAAGGTGAACGTGCTGAAGATTGCCGACTCCGGCTACGCCAATTATTGCGATGTGTTGTTCACGACCGAGGATTATTTACAGAAGCATCCCGATATCGTGAAGGCAGTCGTGCAGGCGAGCCAGAAGGGTTGGGCGTATTATCTGGACAATTACAAGACCGTCAATCCGTTTATCCAGACGTATAACAAAGACATGGCTGTCGAAGCGATGGATTACGAGGCCGAGCAGGGAAAACCGTTCATTCTGAACGACGAGACGAAAGCGAACGGCATCGGTTACATGACCGCAGACCGCTGGAACCTGATTCAGAATCAGCTGATGGAAATCGGCGGCTTGAAGGCGAAGCAGGACGTGTCCAAGGCGTTCGATACGGCGTTTTTGGAAACTGCAAAGTAGGGCCGGACAAGAGCCATCGGTTTCGTCCGTTGCGCAAGAACGCTCGTTTTGCCTTCGCAATCGGCAGGACAGCCCCTGCGCAAGTCATGGCCGGAGCTTTATCGATTGCGATGCAGGCGGCATCTTCCGAACCTATTCCGAAGGGGGAAGTCAGCGTGAAACAGCTTGGTCATCCTCGCAATTATTGGCGCGTTTCGCCGGAGCGGGCCGATCTCTGCCGCGGCGCTCAGCCGCCGCAGCCGATATCCTTCGCCCCCGAGCCGCAGAGTCTGCCGATCGATCCCGCAAGAAG
>NZ_BTCK01000084.1:0-9914 GCF_033239625.1 Paenibacillus sp. CCS19 | reverse complement strand
GGAGTGCACGGAGAGCAAACAGCGGTACAGCGAGTTTACGTCCGACTTTTGTATAGATGTTCCTACCACTTAATCTAATCAAGGGAACATCTATACAACGGGAGGCGCGGTGCCGCGTTTGATCGGAGTGCATGTTTGCGTCACACAATCGCGAAGCGTATTCTTATTTAACCCAGTTCCGTCCGTACCACATCCACGATACGGTTCACGTACGCTTCGACCTGCTCCTTGTCCGGGCCTTCCGCCATTACGCGAATAAGCGACTCCGTACCCGATGGACGCACCAGGACGCGGCCATTGTCGCCGAGCTCCGCTTCCACTTCGCTTACTGCCGCGGCGATAGCTGCATTGTCCTTATACTGCGTTTTGTCCGCCACACGAACGTTCACGAGCACCTGCGGATATTTGCGCATGAGACCTTTAAGCTCGCTCAGCGGTTTACCCGACTGAACCAGCGTATCAACGAGCTGCATAGCCGTCAGAATGCCGTCACCCGTCGTGTTGTAGTCGAGGAAGATAACATGGCCGGATTGCTCGCCGCCGAGATTGAAGCCGCCGCGGCGCATTTCTTCCATTACATAACGGTCGCCTACCGCTGTCTGTGCGGTGTTCAAGCCCAGCTTCTCCGTCGCTTTGAAGAAACCGATGTTCGCCATAACCGTCGTCACGATCGTATTGCCGTTCAATTTGCCGCCGCGACGCATAGCATCGCCGCAAATGCACAAAATGTAATCGCCGTCGACTTCTTCGCCTTTCTCGTCAATCGCGATGAGACGGTCAGCGTCGCCGTCGAACGACAAGCCCAGCTGCGCGCCATGCTTCAGCACTTGTTCTGTCAAATATTCAGGGTGTGTCGATCCGACGCCCTCATTAATGTTACGACCATTCGGCTCTGCGCCGACCGTGATGACTTCTGCACCAAGCTCGCGGAATACGCGTGGAGCCAGCTCATAGGCGGAACCGTGTGCGCAGTCGAGCACGACCTTCACGCCAGCGAACGAACTGCTGATCGTCGTCTTCAGGTATTCCAGGTAACGGAACTTCGCCGCTTCATCGACAGTCACCGAACCGATATCGCCGCCGATTGGACGAGGCAGCTCATCTACCTCTGCATCCATCAGACGTTCGATCTCAAGCTCCGTCTCATCCGACAGCTTGTAGCCGTCTCCGCCAAAGAACTTAATGCCGTTATCTGCGACTGGATTGTGCGATGCCGAAATCATGACACCCGCATCCGCCTTCAGTTCACGCGTCAAATAAGCAACCGCTGGTGTCGATACGACACCAAGGCGAATAACGCTCGCGCCGATCGACAGCAGGCCCGCAATAAGCGATGCCTCCAGCATTGGACCGGAAATACGCGTATCCAAACCAATGACAATCGTCGGCTTTTCTGCCTGACCTGTCAGCACATAACCGCCGCAGCGACCAATTTTATAAGCAAGCTCGGGCGTAAGCTCCTGATTCGCAACTCCACGTACGCCGTCTGTTCCAAAATATTTACCCATGTCCTGTCTGATCCCCTTCAATGTCTGATAATGTTAGCTACCCCTTAAATCCAAACAAACTCAAATCTTAATTCCTCTCAGCAGCCTTAGTCTGCCAGACGCCTCACAGTAGACCACAATCGAACCGAGCCGGCATCTGTGCCTGTACTTGTCGAATGGTCCGCTGGCGTGCCTGCATCCGTATTGCTGCTACCTGTGCCAGGGCTTGTGCCAGCACCGGTGCCATCGCCTGCTCCCTTGTCTCCCGCTTCGGGAGGAGGCGATGACGTATCAGTACTTCCGCCTGCATCGGTTTGCTTGCCGCCTTCTGTTCCGGCTCCCGTATCCGTCTTGTCGGTATCTACAGTTGGAGCCTTAGGCGACGTACTCGCTGCTTTACTATCTGAGATGTCAATCGTGACATTATACGGAGCATTCACGTGCAGATAGATCGGAAGATGGATATCCAGCGGAACCTCGTGCTGGCCTACGCCAAGCGAATCCAATTTCGCAACGGCTTGTATGTCCGCCTTCTGCAGCGCCCCTAACAGCGATTGCGCACCTGTTACGACGATGTCGATCGCATTGCTCTCCGGTGTCAGCAATTTGGCTGTCATGCCCTCTGCGAGGCTGTTCAGTGTAATCGGCACCTGCTCAATCAATCGTTCGCTCGTCGGCTCTACATCGATCGTAACGGTTATTTTCGTCGGGTCTATGCTTGCGACACCTTCCATTGGTTCAATAGCATACGTGAAGGAGCCCGACTGTGTCACCTTGGTCAGATCCACTGTAACATCATCGTAGTAATCTAGCTTGTCCAGCACATCTTGCGGGCCATACACCGTTACCTGCTGTGCAGATGGCGTTACCTTCGCGATACTCAATCCATCAGGCAGCGCACCCGAGAAACCAATCTGCAGCGGGAGCGTCTTGTATGGCTTCGTAATCGGTACTTCCACTTCAACGACACTTGGACTTACGACCGCGTCCTTCAATTCGTTGCCGTCATTATCATAAACGACCACACGAGCTTTCTTCTCGCTGACCGTCTCTTCCTCTCCATTCACATTCACTTTGACAGCAACAGCGCCTACATCAGCCAACTCATCCTCTGGCAGCGTAACGTGTACGCGATTGTTCGGCTTAATGATCGGCTCGCCAACCTTGTAACCGTTAGCGGGCTGCCCCTCCGAAATAACCTTAACCTCGAACTCCTTCGTCTGCATCGGCACGATATTGACGAAAGCGCGATTAGGCGTCATCTGGACAAGCTCTACCCCCTTAGGGAGCTCGACAGACAGTTGAACTTCACTTCGACCGTCTGGCGCACGCGATAGATTCGCGGAGACGACATAATCGTCAGGCTCGGCTGCCGCTATCCGCGTTCTCGATCCGCTGACGACAAGTTTAACCGTGCCAGGGTCGATCGACCGAAGCGCTCGCGTTTTCTCATCGAGCCCGATGGTCTTGATCTTGACGGTATCGATAACATGCGTGACAGCAGTTGACATCGTTGAGTTGGAATTCGATTCCGGATCAAAATGTACAACCGCCCACAGCAGCAATGCAACGACGACAGACAATATTTTGAGCGCGGTTGGATGAGCTAGATATTTATCCATTATGCTTATCCCCCTTCCGCCGCCAGAACGAGGTTTTCGCCTTCTCCGCTTGTGCGCTTGTCGGCATCAGCTCTTCGAACAACTTCGAGATGAGCGATTCCTCCTTGATATCCCGCACAATCATACCGTTAAGACACAACGATACTTGACCCGTCTCCTCCGAAACAACGATGGACACGGCATCGCATACTTCACTAACGCCGATCGCCGCTCTATGGCGCGTTCCAAGCTCCTTGCTAATGAACGGATTCTCCGACAGCGGCAAGTAGCAAGCAGCAGCCATAATCTGATTCCCTCGCACAATAACCGCACCGTCGTGGAGTGGCGTATTAGGTGTGAAAATATTAACAATCAGCTCCGAGCTGATGCGCGACTCCATCCCAATGCCCGACTCGATATATTCATTGAGTCCCGATTCCCGTTCGAATACGATCAACGCGCCGATATTTCGTTTGGCCATAAAATTAACGGCTTTAATAATTTCTGAGATCCGCTCGTTAATTTGATCCCGCTCCAGACCTGTCGAACGTCCGAACAGCTTGCCGCGGCCCAATTGCTCCAGCGCACGACGCAGCTCTGGTTGGAAAATAATGAGAACGCTCACTACGCCGAACGTGAACATCTGGTTCATCAGCCATTTCAACGTACCGAGATTGAGCCATGTACTGAGCGCCCAGGTGGCCACCAATACGAGAATGCCCTTCAGCAGCTGAACAGCGCGCGTACCGCGCACGAGCAGAATCATTTTATATATGATGTAACTTACGACAGCAATGTCTATGACATCTTTAATGCCGTTAGACCAACTCAAATCATTAAAATAATTCATCGTTATGCAGGCCCCCAAACGACAATTACCCAGTCGATACCCTGTTTGACACAATGGATTGGCACGAACAGCCTTTTAGCGGTAGTTCAAAAAGTCCGCTTTTGATCACGAAGCTTCACAAGAAGTGAAATCGGCATCGAATCTTGGATGAAGCTGAGACTTCCGGTTCTCACGTAGCACTACACTACACTACGCTCCGATCCTCATTCCCCGCTTGATCCAACCTTCTCGGTGCTGAAAACCGGACTTTTTGAAACATGCACGATCAGGCGTTTATTTTTATTATCGGCCTCGTGTCTGGTAACTTAAATAAACACGCCCTATGTATATGTAAACAACAGACGTCATTCCCAACCTTATTATTTTCTAGAAACGTCAATGCAAATCCTTCTCTTCACACAAAAAAAGTGTCTCCCTAATATAGGAAGACACTTTACATTGGATACGTCAATGCGCCATATCGGTTACCGTTTCCGTCACCTTGTACCAGAACCAGTCCAGCGCCCGATCGATCGTTCGGCTGGAGCCAGCAATATGCGCCGTCGAAGCAAGCTGCAGCTTGCCGTCAATGACCGTCACATTGCCTTCCACATCCCCTTGTACGTCCGCAGTTCCATTCTCAATCGTCAGACTGCCGTTCACCTTCGTTCCGGCTGGCACGATCACCTTATCGCCTTCGATAATGACATGCTGCAAGTCTTCTCCCTTGACGACCAGCTCGCCGTCTTGGTGCCACATGGAGAGGAAGCTGGATAACATGACGAAGAAGAATACAGCAGCGACGGATACAGCAGGATGATTGCGCACCCACCGCAGCCATGCTGTTTGTTTGCGCTGCTTCGGCAGAACCGATTTGATTCGCTCATTGAGCGCTGCCGAATGTGCCGCCGTAATCGGGCTAGGTGAGCGTAGAGCAGTCGTTAGCAGCGACTCCGTTCGTTCCAGTTCATCGAATCTGGCGCGGCAGTCCGGACATGCCAGCAAATGCGTCTTTAGCTCACGTATATCTTGTGGCGGCAGATCGCCGTCCAAATAATCGTGCATCCATACGATGGCGACGTTGCAATTCATAGCAGCCATTCCTTTCCGCTTCATGCTTGAACATCAGATAGATGATACTATACAAGTACGCAGCGAGTGTCCGCAGCGTTTCACTTCCTTTAATAAAAACGGCCCCAATTATTAACATGCTATAATTTGTGCTCCAGCCGCTTACGAAGAAACTCCCTGCCCCTATGTACCCTTGTCTTGATCGTCGTCACCGGCATGTCCATCACGTCGCTAATCTCCTGAAGCGACATGTCCTGCAAGTATCGCAGCACCATAACGGTCTTGTACTTGGCCGGAAGGTTCTCAATCGCCTGCCGAATAATTCGCTGCGTCTCCGACAGCACAATCTCCGACTCCGGCGTACGGTCGTCGCTGGGCAGAACCGAATAGCCGTCCAATCCTTCGTGGTCGGTTGATTCCGCATCAAGCGAATAGGTCGGCCGCCTGCGCCGCAGACGATCGATACACAAATTCGTCGCGATCCGATAAATCCAGGTTGAGAATTTCATCGAATCATCGTAACGGTCCAAGTTGCGATAGACGCGCAGAAACGTATCCTGCACGACGTCCTCCGCCTCCTGCCGGTTGTAAAGCATCCGATATGCCATATGATAAAGCTTGTCCTGATAAAGGTCCACAATGTCGGCGAACGCCTGCTGATCGCCTTTTAGCGCCCGCTTGACTAGCCTTGCTTCCACAGATAGCAACTATTATTCCTCCAGACGTGACGTCTCCTTAGATCGATTCCCGGAACGCCGCTCGGCCACAATAATCCCGCATAGAATAAGTATGATCCCAGCAACCTGACCTCCACTCAAAGACTCGCCAGCAATCAACCAAGCGATGGTTGCCGCTACAGGCAGCTCCATTGAACCAAGCAGCGATGCGAGACTGCTCCCGATTCGTGGAATCCCTATTGCAAATAATACCGTCGGAACGACCTGTCCGAGCGTACCTAGCACAAGGCCGATACCGGCCATCTGCCATTCGCGCTCCCCTGCCCCTGCATGCCAGCCATACAGCAGCACGATGAGCAAGAAAGAAGCGGTCGTAACAATTGCTGACTGCATGATAGGATGGCCATTGAACTTCACTCTGCCCATGAGCCATAGGAACAAGCTGTATGATACGGCCGACAACAACCCATACAACGTTCCGAGCGGGTCTAATCGTTCCACGCCTGACTCGAGCAGCCCAACTGCAAGCACTGTCCCTGCAAGTACGATAACAATTGAAATCCAATTCCAACGATTCGGCCATTTCCGGTTCCATATGCTGTCTATCAAAATCGTAATCCACGTAAACTGAAAAAGCAAGACGATTGCAAGCGATGCATCAATTCTCTCCAACGCTTGATTGTACATAATCGTCGTCATTGCCATTCCGAATACGCCGATTGATGCAAGCTTCACCCACGGTCCGCGGAGCGGATTAGACCATACCCCTTTACCAAACAGCACCATTGTCCATAGCAACAATGCTCCCATTCCGACCTGATGAACCGTAATTTGCTCAAAGGTATACGATGCATCGTACGTAAGCTTCACGATCGGCGACAGCATCCCGTAGCTTGAAGCACCTAACAGTACAAGCAGTACGGCAAGGCCATAGCCTGTCATTCTCATAGCTGTAATAATCTCCTCTTCTTCATACCCTTAACCATATGCATATATATAATTTAATGGCACAAAAGGCCGGGCCGAGCGGTCCATTGCCGCCAAGCCCAGCCTTTCACACTTCGATCCAGTCCATCATGACCGAATCGATTACCTTTATTAATCAGCCCATCAGCCCGTATTGCGAAGTCCCGCAGCAATGCCGTTGATTGTAAGCAGCACTTCACGGAGCAAGACAGCGTCACCGCTGTCGTCCGGAATCGAGCGGAGCTCCGTCAGCAGCTGCACTTGCAGGTAGCTGAGCGGATCGACGTATGGATTACGGAGACGGATCGATTCTTGAATGACCGGTACATTGTCGAGAATTTCCGACTGACCCGTAATATCAAGCAGCATGCGCAGCGTGCGTGAATACTCCTCTTCCACTTGACCGAAGATGCGATCGCGAATCGTCGAGTCCTTGATCATGCCTGCGTATTCACGAGCAATGAGCAAGTCCGCTTTCGCCAGCGCCATCTGCAGATTGTCGATGAGCGAGCGGAAGAACGGGAAGCTTGCGTACATATCGCGCAGATTTTGCATCCGGCCGCTGTCGCCTTGTACGTACTGCTCAAGCGCATAGCCTGATGCGTACCATGCTGGCAGCAGGTAACGGCTTTGCGTCCATGCGAATACCCATGGAATCGCACGCAGATCCTCGAAGCGGTCGCTGTTCTTACGTTTCGAAGGACGGGAACCGATATTCAGTTCACCAACCTCAGACAACGGTGTCGACTCCTTGAAGAACGTCATGAAGTCTGGATCGCGGAAGATCAGATCCTGATATTTGTTCAACGCTGTCTCCGAGATGGAGCGAGCGATCTCATTCCACTCATCGTTCTGCTTCGGCATTTGTTCTGGGTATTTCGCCAGACGAGCTGCCGTAATAAGCGCCCACGTCGCTTGTTCCAAGCTGCGGTATGCGATGTCTGGCATGCCGTAACGGGAGGACAATACTTCACCCTGCTCCGTAATCTTGATACCGCCGCCAATCGTATGTGGAGGCTGTGCAAGAATGCTGCGGTTCAGCGGCATGCCGCCGCGTCCGAGTGCGCCGCCGCGTCCATGGAAGAACTTCAGCTTTACGCCGAATTCTTTGGCTGCAGCTGTAATGTCGTTAAGCGCAACGCGCAGCTCCCAGTTCGCCGTTACAACGCCGCCGTCTTTGTTGCTATCCGAATAGCCGAGCATGATTTCATGCGTCTCGCCCATCGCTTTAACCGCTTCGCGGTAAACAGGCAGCGAGAACAGCTTCTTCATGATGCCAGGCGCTGCATGGAGGTCGTCGATCGTCTCGAACAAAGGAACTGACTGCAGTGTGCAGCGAACCGTACCGTCTGCTTCCTTGCGGAAAAGGCCGACTTCCTTCGCGAACACCATTACCTCGAGCATGTCGCTCGCAGCTTCCGTCATACTGATCAAATAGCTGGAGATGCAGTTCTGACCGAATACTTTCTGAGCGCGGTATACCGTCTCATACACATCGAGGCACTCGCGTGTCGATTCCGAGTAGTCCAAGTGACCGCTCGTCAGTGGACGTGGATCGTTCAGCAGCTTCTCGAGCAGCTCAACCTTCTCGTCTTCCGACAGTGCAGCATAGTTGTCTACGATGTGCATTTTGCGAAGCACTTCCGTCATCGCATTCTCATGCTCTTGGCTGTGCTGACGAATGTCGAGCGCAGACATGTAGAAACCGAACAGCTCAACTTGACGAATCAGCTTGCGGATATGCGTATCTGCCGCGTAGTCTGCGAAGTGATGACGCAGGCTGCGGTCGATGATTTTCAGATCTTCGATAAGCTCATGTGGTCCTTCGTAGCCGTTCTCTGCACCGTCACGCGTGTTAGCGAGCTTCTGCAGGATGTAGCCGACTTTAATGCGGTAAGGCTCTTGCTCGTTGCGCCAGATGCCCACGCAGTTCAGTTCGATCGTCTCACGGTCCGAACGAAGGGAATCTTCCAGCTCCGTCGTAATTTCAACGATGTTCGTGCTGAAGCTTAGCAGACCCATCAGATCTTGCAGCGCCTCTGTGTATTTGTCCAGTGCGAGCGCGCGATGGAGCGTCAACGTCTCCCACGTGATTTTTGCTTTAACCGAAGGGTTGCCGTCACGGTCGCCGCCAATCCATGAGCCGAAGCGCAAGTACGTAGGTACATGCCAATCTTCTTCTGGATAGTACTTCTTCAGGCAGCGTTCCAGCTCTTCGTATACATTAGGAAGAGCTTCGAACAGCGTTTCTTCGAAGAAGAACAAGCCGTTGCGCACCTCGTCGATTACCGTCGGCTTGCGGCCGCGCAGCTCGTCCGTCTGCCACAGCGTGAATACTTCATTGAGCAGCTTCTCGCGAAGCTTCTCGCGTTCACGGTGCGTCAGCGTCGGGTTGTCCAACTCCATGACATCAAGCGCAATGCGTTTATGAATATCGAGAACCGCACGACGCGTTGCTTCTGTTGGATGCGCAGTCATCACGAGCTCGAGTGAAATGCCGCTCAGCATTTCTTTCACGTCTTCAATCGCAATATTGCGATCCTTCAATACTTGTACAGCATCTTCGATCGAGCCTGGCTGTACGCTCTCCCCTGCAGAACGCTCGTAGTCGCGTTTACGGCGAATACGGTGGTTTTGCTCAGCGATGTTGACGAGTTGGAAATACAGTGCAAATGCACGGATCACTTGATGGCGGTTGTCCGGGGTTAGGGACGTAATAGCAGCTTTAAACTCGCTATACAACTCCGGATTGTATTCCGCACGAAGCGACTTACTCATCTCACGGATTTTCTCAACAACCTCAAGCAGCTCTTTGCCGCCTTGGTGGACGAGTACTTCTCCCAAAATGTTGCCTAGAAAACGAACGTCACGGCGCAGCAATTGATTTGCGTTATTCGCTTTGCTCGCTGAGACACTCGTTACAGTCTGCTCAGACATACTGTTCCTCCTTCAGATCGCGCCGTTCGCTGCCGTACTCGCGGTCGGCTCTACGCTGCGGTGCTCTCTTATCTGTAAGCTTTCCTTTATTGCGATCCTGCCCGATAAGCGGTGCTCGCTTCGATACACTTTTTTCATCATACTACAAATCGGTGCTGTATTGAAGTGTTGCGACATGATTCTGTCACATTCCCATAATCAGGAGGCCATACAGCAAAAAACTCCCCATCAATTGATGAGGAGTCGATTATTCATCTTGGTTAAAATGGCGTGCCCTGAGAGATTCGAACTCCCGACCTTTTGATTCGTAGTCAAACGCTCTATCCAGCTGAGCTAAGGGCACATA
>NZ_BTCK01000083.1:0-10356 GCF_033239625.1 Paenibacillus sp. CCS19 | reverse complement strand
AGCTTACGCAGCAGCGAAGAGCTGGACGCTGAGCACAGGCGACGGCACGAAGACGGTGAATGCAGAGCTGAAGGACGCGGTCGGCAACGTATCCGTAATCAGCGACACCATTACACTGGATATGACCAAACCAGTCGGAACGTTGGCTATTAATAGCGGAGCTATTTACACGAACTCGCTGTCGGCAGCATTGACGCTGAGTTCGGATGACATGACGGTCGAGATGCGTTTCTCTAACGATGGAACGACATGGAGCGGCTGGGAAAGCTACGCCGCGACGAAAGCCTGGACGCTTTCAACGGGAGACGGCGATAAGACCGTGCATGTGCAGTTGAAAGATGCTGCGGACAATGTGACAGACATAACGGATACCATTAGCGTCGATATGACACTGCCGACAGGCATTGTCACGATTAACGGCAGCGCGGCTATCACGACAGATGCTAATGTGACTGTGAATGTATCGTCGGACGATGCCGGTGCATCTGCATCAGGTGTAACACAAGTGAACGTATCGGTCGATAACGGAGCGACATGGAGCGGCTGGGAACCGATTGCTTCACAACTGCAGACCTCACTAGCAGCCGGCTTCGGCACGAAGACCGTCACGATCAAGCTGAAGGATGCAGCGGGCAACGAGAGCGCTCCAATCTCGGACAGCATCGACATGCGTTCCATTCCGGTCTTGCATAACCATATGGCAAACGGTACAGAGGACGTGCCTTATAAGACTGCAGCGTCCGACTATGCGTACACCAATGCGGATGGTACGGCACTGAGCGGCATCGAGATTGTATCGCTGCCTGCGCACGGTAAATTGCAGTTGAGTGGGGTCGATGTGAAACCTGGCGACAAGCTGAGCCCAGCGGATGCAAGCGCACTTACCTTCATACCTGAAGAGAACTGGAATGGACAAACCTCGCTGATATGGCAAGGCGAGTCGGACGCTGCAGCATCAGCGGCAACAGCGAAACTTACCTTAACAATTGCAGCGGTCAATGATGCACCTGTCGTGAAGGATCTCAAGCTGACGACTACAGACTATGCCGAAGTAAAAGGGACTTTGACGTCAACCGATGTCGATGGGGACGCTTTAACGTACAGGATTGTTGACCAGCCAGCAACAGGAACGCTGGATCTCGATGCGGCAACCGGAGCTTTCACTTATAAGCCGGCGCAAACAGGCACTTTAACCTTCACGTACCGGTCATTCGACGGTTCGGCTTATTCCAATACGGCTGTCGTAACAGTTGAGAGCAACCTCTCGCCAGTGATCATACCGCCGACGAAACCGCAGACGCCAACGCTTGTCACGGTGGGCGGAGATGATCAGTCAACGTTTAACGACAATCTCGTAATAACGTCGGGGCCGACGGACCTGGGCAATACGGTGACCGTCAAGCTTCAAGGTGACAAGTGGGCCGGCGATCTGCCGAACAAACCAGGCGAAACAATCGTTCTGGACGTTACCTCGGATATGGATGCGGCAATCGTGGAATTGGATTCGTCGATGACCGACAAGCTTGCGGAAGGGCAGCGCGGTCTTACAGTTCAAATGGGCGGACATTCCATTACGTTGCCGGACAAAATTATGGCACAGTTAGCCGCTCAAATGACTTCGAAAACGGCAGTACTAAAGATCGAGATCGGTGAAGCGACCGATGCGAATGCGGATAAGGCAGAAGCAGCCGCCGAACGTGCGGGCGCCAAGATCGTTGCGAGCCCCATGCAGTACCAGGTATACATCGAAGATAATGGCAAGCGAATCGACTTATCGCGCTTTAACGGATATCTCGATATCTCTTACACGCCGGAAGAACTGAATGGTGCCAAACCGACGACGGCGGCACTGCTAATGCCGAACGGCAAGCTCAGACCGCTGCCTACGAAGTTCGACAAGAACTCGAATAACACGGACATTCGTGTACATGGCTTAACGCAAGGGACGTTCGTCTTAATTGAAACCAAAGTCAAATTCCGTGACGCGTCTGGCCATTGGGCTTCACAGCAAATCAACGACTTAGCTGAACGACTCGTAATCAATGGTGTGGGTGAAGGAATGTACCAGCCTAACCGAACGGCAACGAGAGCAGAATTCGCTTCGATTCTCGTCCAAGCATTCGGCATGTACGGCATTACTTCCGAACAGAATTATTCGGATACGTCGGCAGATGCTTGGTATGGGCAGGTACTGTCATTCGCAAGCGGATACGGTATCATTACCGGTTACGCCGATGGCTCGTTCCGTCCGAACGCAACGATAACACGCGAAGAGGCAATGGTTATTATGGCACGTACTGCAGCATTGCTCGGACTGGACGCAGCCTTGTCGAGTCAACAAATCGACCAGTCATTGGGCGGGTTCGATGACGCAGATGCCTTGCATACTTGGTCGCGTGATGCGGCCGCCCTTTGTATCTCGCTCGGCATCGTGAACGGCATCGGTGACGATCTTCAGCCAGGACAACCTATTACACGCGCGCAGCTGGCGATCATGGTCGAGAAGCTGCTGCAGAAAGCTGATTATATCTAATGTCGAAGCCTAACATCGAGTCTCAAAGCTCAACGGAAGCTGAAGGCGCAGGCAAGATTAGTTACGAGACGCTTGCCGGCCCCAGCGATGCCGTCCGTCTGACACCTGTTCGCTCGAGTGATCCATTCCTGAAGTACGTATATGAGGCGGTGCGCAGGGAAGAGGTTGCAGCATGGGGTTGGGATGAGAACGCTGCACGATCCTTTATTCAGATGCAATATAACATGCAGCAGCGTTCTTACGAGATGCAGTACCCTGAATCGGTGCTTTATGTGATTTGGGTTGAACATATACAAGCCGGCAAGCTGCATGTGACAGATAGGACGGAATCCCTGACACTTGTCGATATTGCACTGCTACCGCAATTTCAACGGCAGGGCATTGGAACGAAGCTTGTGCTCGGTTTGCAGCAGATTGCCAAGCAGGCCGGCAAGCCGATAAGGCTGACGGCGGCCGCCCGTAGTCCAGCGGAGCGGCTGTATGCAAGACTTGGATTTGAAGTGGTCGAAGGCAATGAAGTGCAAGTAAGAATGGAATGGAATGGAATGGAATGCTGCAGATCATTAAATGACAACAGAGGAGATGTTACGATTGGAACCGTATGTTGGGGAAATTCGGATGTTCGCGGGCAACTACGCACCGCGGGGCTGGCTGCTTTGCGATGGATCAATTCTACCGATCAGCAATAATGAAGTATTGTTCACACTGCTTGGCACGACGTATGGCGGTGATGGCCAGACGACGTTTGCATTGCCTGATCTGCGCGGCCGAGTACCTGTTGGACAAGGATCTAGCCTATCCGGAACGAACTATGCGTTGGGTCAGCAAGCTGGCAGCGAAACAGTCTCATTAACTATCAATCAATTGCCTTCCCACTCGCACACGCCGCTCGCGTCGTCGTCGGCGACGACGACTAATCCCGAGGGAGCTGTATGGGGAACCGGCGATACGGTGGAATATGTTGCAATGGGTACGGGCAATGTGTCGATGAATCCAGGATCCGTTTCAGGAAAAGGCGGCGGCCAGCCGCATAACAATATGATGCCGTTCTTGCCGATCGGCTTCATTATTGCAACAGAAGGCATTTTTCCTTCGCAGAGCTAGCAGCAACGAGCGAGTAACAGCATAACACCACACTTGGGAGGTACATCGTTTATGGAACCGTTCTTGGGAGAGATTCGATTGTTCGGCTTCGGGTTCGTGCCGAAAGGCTGGTTACCGTGCAATGGACAGCTTCTGAATATCAGTACGAACACAGCCTTGTTCTCGCTATTGGGCACAGCTTATGGCGGCGATGGCATTAGAACATTTGCTTTGCCTGACTATCGCGGCCGTGTGCCGGTGCATCAGTCAAGCAGCTTGCCGATCGGGGCAACTGGCGGCGAAGAGGCGCATACGCTGACGGTTACAGAGATGCCGGCCCATAATCATCATGTGTCGGCAAGCAATGGAGACGGAACAGCTAAGTCGCCGGAAGGAATGACATGGGCTGTACCGCAGAGCAAAGCCAACTCTTTCTCGACGACGTTGGACAAAACAATGTCCAGTGCTGCCTTTAGCGCAGCGGGCGGAAGTCAGCCTCACAGCAATATGCAGCCTTATTTAGCTATTAACTACTGTATTGCAGCACAAGGTATTTATCCACCAAGAAACTAAATTAGGGAGGCGTTCATAAATGGCTGATGCATTTATCGGGGAAATTAGAATGTTTGCGGGAAATTACCCGCCATACAACTGGGCGTTCTGCAATGGCGCAATCCTGCCGATCCAGCGATATACAGCACTATTCTCTATACTAGGTACCATGTATGGCGGTGACGGAAAGACCACTTTCGCTCTTCCTGACTTTAGCGGTCGTGTACCGATTCAATACGGACAAGGCCCAGGGTTGACGCTGCGGGACCAAGGTGCAGCCGAAGGAGAGGTCAGCGTTACTCTTCTGGACACAGAGATTCCATCTCATACGCACGTACCCCAAGGCGGGGGCACAGCAACAACGACCGATCCGGCAGGAGCAGGATGGGGCTCTACTGGACGAACTGGAACGCAGTTGTATGCACAGACGCCGAATACGCAAATGCATCCGAATGCGCTGCAACCGACGGGCGGATCTTCGGCGCACAATAACATGCAGCCTTATCTGGCGACTAGCTTTATTATTTGTCTCAATGGAGAATTCCCTCCACGCTCATAGAAGTTCTAATAGCGTCCCCTCCTTCATAGGCTAGTCTCGAAGGAGGGGACGCGGCTATGCAGGATCCAAGTAAAGGTCAGAAACGGCAAGAAATGAAGATGCAAAACCGCAAGCTGCTCGAGCTCTCTGGCGTGCGTAACGTCGAAAGCTTCGACAGTGAGGAGTTTTTACTGGAGACCGAGCTCGGATTTCTTACGGTTCGGGGCCAGAATCTGCATATGAAGCATCTCAGCCTAGAGCAAGGGCAAGTCGCCATTGAAGGATTGATCCATTCTCTCGCCTATTTGGATGGCAGTCCGCAGACGAAATCGAAGAGCCTGTTCGGGAAGCTGTTCAAGTGAATCTGTCGCTTAGTGAACAGTGGCTCACGATGAGCCTGATGCTGCTGTCCGGTATCGGCATGGGAGTTGTGTTCGATGGCTATCGCGTAGTCTCGCATGAGCTGCGCTTCGCCAAGTGGACGCTCCCGGTGCTTGACCTGCTCTATTGGGCAGCGGCGACGCTTGTCGTATTCCAGGTGCTGTCCGCCGGCAACAATGGCGAGGTGCGGGCGTACGTATTTCTGGGACTGGCTCTTGGCGTTATTGTTTACTTCCTGCTGCTCAGTCGAGCTGTCATCGCGACTGTCCGCTGGACGATCGGTGCGGTGCGCTATCTGATCGGCTTATTCATACGGATGTTTCATATCTTCATCATTCGGCCATTGCTCGTCTTGTACAAGCTGTGCAAGGTGCTTATTGGGTTTTTACTGGCTCTTACTATTTTCTGCTACAAAATTGTGATACAATTGATCCGTCCATTCTGGCTCTTGGCTAGATGGATGTTCAGGCCGCTGCTGCGGCCATTAATGAAATGGCTGATGCCGATTGTTGCTCGTTGGCGCCTTGGTGAGAAAGGTGCTAACTTAGCAAGTAAGACGGCCGCTTGGTGGAAGCGTACGTTTGGCCGTAAACCCTGAAGAAAGGTGGTGCAGTGTTCTTGGCGAATGAAAGACAGCGCGGAGCAGAGACGACATCGGTCGGTTCGAAGCGCCGCATGCGGTTTTATATGGCGGGCGTTGTAATATTCGCTTGCTGGGCATTGTATACGCTAATTAATCAGGAATTCAGCTTGAACAGCGAGTCACAGCGATTGTCGGATGCGAAGGCGCAGAAGGTTGCTTCGGAAACACAGATGGCTGATCTCAAACAAGAAATCGAGCGTCTAAGTGATCCCGAATATATCGGCCAGCTAGCTAATCAACAGGGCATGGTACGTGATGGAGAGAAGATCATTCAGTCGGCGGAATAGTCGATTAACCTTGCAAAATCGGGTTCTTCGTCTGTTGACCTTGCTTTCTACGTTACGCTATAATTACTTATAGTAAGGTCTATGTAACAAGTCGCGCTATTGCAGAATAGCGTAAGCTGGTTCACTTTGGACCAACATGTATAATTCCTTAGGGAGGAACATTTTCTTTTATGGCAATTGAAGTGGGCGCGAAGTTAGAGGGTAAAGTGACAGGCATCACGCATTTCGGTGCATTCGTTGATTTGTCTGGAGGCGTAACGGGACTCGTTCATATCTCCGAGATAGCCGACAACTACGTTAAGGACGTTAAGGATCACCTGAAGCTTGAAGATGTCGTCAAGGTGAAAGTCATCAATGTCGACAAGGACGGCAAGATCGGACTATCAATTAAACAGGCAATCGACCGGCCGGAGGGACAGCCAGCACCTCAGCAGCGCGAGCCACGCGCAGGCGGCGGCGGATTCAACCGGGGCGGCGGCGGTGGACAAGACCGCGGCGGACGTCCGTTTAAATCATCCTCTGGTAAAGCGCCGTATGGAAAACCGTCATTTGAAGACAAAATGTCGCGCTTCCTGAAAGACAGCGAAGAGCGTATTTCTTCCCTCAAGAAGAACACCGAAGGCAAACGCGGCGGACGCGGTGCTAAGCGGGTATAGAGCGATTGAAGTTCATAAGCATAGCATAATGAAGCAGAACCTTATGGTTCTGCTTTTTTTGCGTTATATAAGACTTTATCCGTTTCTCTGCTAGGATGTTGTCGCATATTTACTCGGAATGAAACGTTCTGCGCGGTTTAAAGGTCGGCAGACGTCGGTTCACCGCCTATACGGCGATATACCAATTACTTTCCCCCGAAAGTCCAGCTATCCCGACAGAGGAAACGGTAATTCGTCAAGCGTAAGCGGTTCCATTCGCTGTCGAAGCTGTTCGACGAGAGCTGTCTTCACGAGGCCCAATCCCAAGCTGGGCCTGTACGAACGCGGTTCCCGACAAGCGTGCGGCATGACGGGCGTTTTGTCGTAAAAAAATTTTAGGCATAAAGCGAGTTGTGACAAACTTCATAAAGATGCGCACCTATAATGGGAAACACATTAACTCGGAAATGGTGGTGTATCTCGTGAGGGAGAAGAGCAAGCTGGTTATGTTCCCAGGCGTACAGCAAGCGAGTACGGCAGCAGTCCAGAACGCGGTTCGCAAGGGCCGCGAGTGGGCTGCCGGGCGCAAGCTCGTACAAATGGTTGCAGCTAAGAAGTGGACAATCCTCCTTGTTGCCGTCGGGTTCCTGCTAGGTCGCGCTGTCATATTGGAATCGCTCATGCCGTTCGCCGCTGCGTATTTCGCCGTTCTTTATTTCTTAAGACGTGAGGTTAGCTTCTGGGCAGGCCTCGCACTCGTTGCAGGAAGCTTCTTCGCTCCGGTACCATCCCCGGCGTGGATCGCGATGGAGCTGGCGGTTGTGTTCTGGATGATCAAGGGACTGGAATCGTACGAGAAAGCCGAGTTATCGTTCGCACCGCTGCTTGTATTCACTTCTACATTGTTAGTCAAGCTGTTCGGAGCGGTATTGGCGAATATGCTGGGCTGGTACGATCTGATGATGATCGCAGTGGAAGCTGCCTTATCGTTTGTTCTGACGCTTGTCTTTGTACAAGCCATTCCGGTCCTTACGATGACGAAGAAGTCGAGCGGGCTGCGCAATGAAGAAATTATTTGTCTGATGATCCTTATGGCCTCGATCATGACGGGCACTGTCGGCTGGGGCATCTACGGGATGTCGGCTGAGCATGTAATGTCGAGATATATGCTGCTGCTGTTCGCTTTCGCCGGAGGTGCGCCGCTTGGAGCGTCGGTCGGTGTTGTGGCGGGATTGATTCTGAGCTTGGCGGACTTTAATGCGATCGTGCAGATGAGTTTGCTGGCGTTCGCCGGCCTGCTGGCTGGACTGATGAGGGACGGGGGAAAAATGGCTGTTTCGTTCGGCATGCTGCTCGGCACATCCATTCTTTCTATATATATAGGAAGTCAATCCGATGTGATGGCTTCGACTTATGAATCGCTTGTTGCAGCTACGTTATTCTTGCTGACGCCGCGCTTGATGATCCGGACGATCTCCCGTTATGTACCGGGTACACAGGAGCACGTGAAATCGCAGCATGAATATGCAAGGCGTGTTCGTCAAGTGACGGCGGAGCGGGTGGAGCAGTTCTCGGAAGTGTTCCGCCAACTGTCGAAGAGCTTCGGTGAATTCAATGGCGCCGTCGAGGCGGTGAAGCGGGAGGAGGAATTCAATCATTTCATGAACGCTGTGGCCGAGAAGAGCTGTCAGTCATGCCATCGTCGCAGCATGTGCTGGGATGCGAAGTTTTATCAGACTTACAAGCTGATGACAGAGATGATGACATCCGTCGAGGAGGGGCGCAAGCCAACGAGCAAGGAAATGCCGAAGTCATGGACTTCTCATTGCGTGAAGCCGCAGCAGGTGCTCGGCGTCATGGCTCAGCAGTATGAGCTGTATAAGAACGACCGCCATTGGAAGAAGCAAATTATCGATTCGCGGCAGCTCGTCGCCGATCAGTTGTCGGGCGTGTCGCAGGTGATGGAGGATCTGGCGAAGGAGATTAAGCGGGAAGGGCAGACGCTGCATCTACAAGAGGAGCAAATTCGCGAAGCGCTGGAGGGACTAGGCCTGTCTATTCAGAGCATCGATATTATAAGTTTGGAAGAAGGCAATGTGGAGATCGAAGTCTATCATCTATTCGCAAGGGGGTATGACGAGTGTCGTAAAATAATCGCACCGCTGCTGACAGACATTCTGGGCGAAAATATTGCCGTGAAAGCAGAACGCTATCCGGAGCGTCACGGCGAGCCGGCATTGGTTACATTCGGCTCGGCCAAGGAATTCGAGGTCGAAACGGGGATTGCCGGTCTTGCGAAAGGCGGCGACCTGCTGTCGGGAGACAGCTTCAGCACCGTCGAACTTGGCAACGGTAAATTCGCTGTCGCGATAAGCGACGGTATGGGCAATGGCGAGCGTGCTAGGCTGGAAAGCAGCACAGCGTTGACTATTTTGCAGCAGCTGCTCCAATCGGGGATGGACGAGCGTCTGGCGATCAAGTCAGTCAACTCGGTGCTTCTGCTCCGTTCCCCTGACGAAGTATTCGCGACTGTCGACGTTGCGTTAATCGATATGTATACGGCGAAGACGACTTTCTTGAAGATCGGCTCAACGCCAAGCTTTATCAAACGAGGAACGGAGGTGATTCCGGTTACGGCAAACAACTTGCCGGTCGGTATTCTGCAGGATATCGACGTTGATCTCATTACGATGCAGCTGCTGCCAGGAGATACGCTCATTATGATGACAGATGGGATCTATGATGCACCGGGTCATGCGGTCAATAAGGAGATGTGGATGAAGCGAATCATTCAAGAGATTAGCGTAACGGAGCCGCAGGCGATTGCCGATGCGCTGCTCGATAAGGTCGTTCGTTACCATGAAGGTGCTATTGTCGATGATATGACGGTTGTTGTCGCACGTGTCGAACGCCACCAGCCGGAATGGGCAACATTCCGCTGGACGGGTATCCCGCGCTTCGAGCGCCCAAGGACGGTGAGCTAATATGAAATATAGAGTGAGTGTGAATGGGAAGCGGAAGTCGAGAGAGCGTGTTAGCCGTGATCGATTGGTAGAACGCGTACAGGCGCAAGTTGAAATGGTAGAGGAGACGGCAATCCAGCCGGAAGGACCGCCTAAGCTTGATCCGCATATGGTACAGCAGCAGCTTTTCCAGTCGTATTTACGCATACAGGCTCGAAGCCGTAAGCGTTCTCGAACGAGAGTGGCGTTCCGAATGTTACCGCCAAGGCAGCAGCAGGTTCTCACATACACACCGCTCAAGAAGGAGATTCGTCTGCCGGAGCAGCTTCTGAATCGAATGAGCTTGCCGATTATTAGTGCGACGCTGCCTGCCATGAAGACGCCGAAGCAGTCCGTCAAAACATTGAAGCAGCCCACGGTGCAAGTCCGTTCATCCGATCGGGCGCTGAAACGACTCAGGCAGAAATCGGTTATCGCTAGAAGCTATTCACGTTTCCGTATGGCGGAAACGCCTAAGGCAAGAAAACGAGCGAGTTCATCCTATCAGGACGTCTATATGATCTTCTCTGTGAGAACGCGACGATTTACCTCGCCTATTCGAGTGCCGCCAATCGAGCAAGAGAGGAAGGAGGTGGGTTATTCCACATGATAAGAAGCCCGGAGCACGCGAGCGTCAGCATGGTCAAGACCCTAATTAATGGACAGTAAGAAAAACCCCTACTTCGCAAGCTGGCTCTGGTA
>NZ_BTCK01000082.1:0-10849 GCF_033239625.1 Paenibacillus sp. CCS19 | reverse complement strand
AGAGGGCAAAAGCCCTTTGGGGCCATCCCTAGCAGGGAGGGTTTGGGTGGGTAGAAAATCTGGTTTTAATGGGTAAAAAAAGTAGTCTTTGAAGTTTAGAAGAAGTTGCATGAAAACAAGGGGTCATCAGGGGGCCTGCCCCCTGATTATCGCCACCGATTGGTCACATTTCAATCTCTGCTCATGTGATGTTTCGCACAGTGTGCGAACGCTCTCAGCCCTACAATGAGAGTATCCGAACCACACAGGAGGTTATCGCATGACTGAAATCCGACCTCAAGAGAAGCAAAAACCGGGGGCGCTTAGCAAGGCGGAGCTGGAAAAGAGAGAGCCAGGAGGATTATCTGGCACATTCGTATCCGTCTTAATACTGGGGGCGTTCATCGCCATCAGCTGGATCGGGGTATTCGTATTATTCATCGCTCGAAATTAGAGAAGGAGTGTATCGCATGCATGTTCATCGTCTGGAAAAGATCTGGCTGAGCATCGGCATCTCAATGCTCGCAATATTCCTCGTCGTCATCGCTGCGACGGCATTCGGTATGGGCATGTCGCCTCCAAGCGAGCATCACCATACGATTGACCCGACGAAGGTGACGACTACGGCCCCGTTCGACAACCCGGGCCTGAAGCAGACAGGCGACAACCGTTATGAAGCAGTGCTGATCGCTTATGCATTCGGTTATGAGCCGCAAACATTGGAAGTGCCAGTAGGAGCTACAATCGATTTCACCGTGACGAGCTCGGACGTCGTCCATGGCTTCGAGATTGTGGGAACGAACGTCAACATGATGATCGAGCCTGGCGAGGTGAGCCATATTAGCCACAAGTTCGATAAGCCGGGTGAGTACTTAGTGCTGTGCAACGAGTATTGCGGTACGGGACATGAATATATGAAGACTACCATTGTCGTCAAGTAGGAGGAGTACGAATGAAACAACCGTTTGATCGTAGCGATGGCAAGCTGGTGCTCGCGCATATACTATTCGCATTCGTCGCGTTGATGCTTGGCGGCGTAGCCGGTATGCTGCAAGGAACGGTGCGGAGCGGGATGATCACTTTGCCTGCGAACATCGGGTATTACGAGCTGTTGACCGCGCACGGCGTGTTGATGGCGCTTATTTTCACAACTTACTTCATTATCGGGTTTCTATACTCAGGCGTATCGCATACGCTTGGCGGCAAGCTGCTGCCATCCGTACGCAAGCTTGGCTGGATCGGCTACGCGACGATGTCACTCGGTACGGTGATCGGGGTAATCGTCATTCTGCTGGGCAAAGCATCCGTGTTGTATACGTTCTATGCACCGATGAAAGCATCGCCTTGGTTCTATATCGCACTCGCGCTCGTTGTTGTCGGCAGTTGGCTGAGCGGGTTCGGTATTTTCCGGCAGTACATGTCGTGGCGCAAAATGCACAAAGGCAAAGTATCGCCGCTGTTCGCCTACATGTCGGTCGTGACCATGCTGCTCTGGCAGATCGCTACGATCGGCGTTGCGGTTGAAGTCGTCGTGCAGCTCATTCCGTGGTCATTCGGTTGGGTAGATACGGTCAACGTCGTGTTAAGCCGCACGTTGTTCTGGTACTTCGGTCATCCGCTCGTTTACTTCTGGCTGCTGCCGGCGTACATCTGTTGGTATGTCATCATTCCGAAGATCATCGGCGGGAAGATCTTCAGCGACTCGCTGGCCCGCATGTCATTCATTCTGTTCCTGCTGTTCTCGATTCCGGTCGGCTTCCACCATCAGCTGATGGAACCAGGCATTAGCGGCTTCTGGAAATATACGCAGGTTGTGTTGACATTCATGGTCATCATTCCATCGTTGATGACGGCCTTCTCCTTATTCGCGACATTCGAGCTGTATGGCCGCTCGAGAGGCGCGAAGGGCTTGTTCGGCTGGTTCCGAATGCTGCCGTGGAAGGACGTTCGTTTCTTCGCACCGTTCATGGGCATGCTCGTGTTCATTCCTGCTGGTGCGGGCGGCATTATTAATGCCAGCAACCAGATGAATGCGGTCGTCCATAACACGCTGTGGGTAACCGGACACTTCCATTTGACCGTTGCGACGAGCGTCGCATTGACGTTCTTCGGTATTACGTATTGGCTCATTCCGCATATTACCGGACGCGTACTGACCGCAAGAATGAACCGTCTAGGCATTGCACAGACGATTTGCTGGTGTATCGGGATGTTCTTCATGTCAGGCTCGATGCATACGGTTGGGCTGCTGGGCGATCCGAGACGTACCGCATATACGACCTATGATGACCATCCAGATGCAATCATGTGGATGCCGTACCATGTGGCAATGGCGGTCGGCGGTATGATCCTCTTCATCGGACTGCTGATTCTAGCCTACATCGTATACAATCTGATGCGCGGTCCGAAGGGCGAGACGGAGTATCCGATCGGAGAAACGGCGGAAGGCGCGGAAGAGACGCCGCGTTATCTGGAGCGCTGGGGGTTGTGGGTTGGCATTGCTGTCGTCCTCATTCTGTTCGCATATACATTGCCGGTCATCGATATGTTCCAGACAACCGTCACTTCCCCTGGGTATGTGACTTGGTAATTGAGATAGAGAACAAGGTTAGATACGAGAGAACCATCCTTTGTGGGTGGTTCTTATTCTGTTTGTTATGAAAATAATAACCGATTTTCTGAAAAACGTACTATTGCATGTTTCGGCCGCTTAATTGACAATAGACTAATGTTTTCGGATAGAGACCGACGCTTGCTTCGCCTCTTGAACGAACTTATGGAATGCAGTGCACCGCTGCAGCAGCAGATGGGCCTAGAAGAGGCAAGAGATCGTATTGCGATCTCGTGACGATCTAATAACAATCGACCTTTCCAATTATTTTCACCGTTCTACGCATTTTCATTGAAATTGATTCAACTTACAATAAGAGTAGATACTTTCAACGGATCAAGCAGTCGAAGGAGATGATCTCATCATGCCAGCAGCAACAAGCGGACTTGAAGTGTTAATCGTTGATGATGAACCGAAGCAGCGGCGCGGATTAGCGGCTTTGGTGCGGTCACTGCGACCTGACTATCGCGTTCATGAAGCGAAGAACGGCAAAGAAGCACTTGAGATGACGCAAAGCAAAGCACTGGATATCGTATTCACGGACATCCAGATGCCGCTTATGAATGGGATGGAATTTCTGGAATCGCTTAATACGATTTCGTTGAATCGACGCACCAAGGTTATTTTTGTAAGCGTATTCCATGAGTTTGGCTTGGCACAGCAAGCGCTGCGGCTTGGCGCGAACGATTATTTGGTGAAACCGGTGAGCACCGCTCACCTTGAGCCATTATTAGAGGGCTTGGAACAGCAGATCGCTAAGGAGATTAGCCGCAATTCGGAGGCCGAGCAGTTATCCAATCAACTCGCGCATACGAAGCCTGTATACGTCGAGCATCTCGCATACAAATGGATGACCGAGGAGCTTCAGCCATCGGAGCAAATCGAGCTTCGCAGTCATCTTTCTTTCACGGGGTTCGGTACCGTTCTGATCGCAGAGACGAAGTCCGGCACTAAGAAGGACAGCGATCGCGAGTGGAAAAGCATGCTTAAGCGCGCAATCACGCAGTCCCTTGCACCATTTGCGAATACGCTCGTTCTCTCGCCAGAGCATGAGAAAGAGCGATTATATACGATTATCGAGTGGAAGGATCTTGATTCGAGTCAAATCGGTCTTTCGCGTCTGCGCGCATCGTTCGCTCAGCTCGAAAACATCTATAATCGATCGGTAGGCGTAGGCATCGGCCTTGATGCGTTGAATCTGGAGCGGGATATTCGCAGCTGCTGCGAATCGGCGAAGAGCGCGCTCGCGCATCTCTATTATTCGCCGGAAGGCATGTGGGTCACGGCATTGGAGCTCGATCAGCTGCTTCGTCAGGCGCCGGTTTCGACGATTGCGGTGAAGGATACGGCCGCATTGGAAGAAATCGTGACGGCAGGGCAATTGGAGCAGGCTTGCGATGCGCTTCGCGAGATGATGGAACGGATTGCGTCCGGCTACCCGACGCCGTTCCGGATGAAATGCAGCGCGATCCAGCTGCTGCTCACCTGCATGAAACGGGCAGAGCTGGTCATCGGCGATGATATGCACCGACAGCTTGCCGATCGCATTGACCAGGAGATCATGCAGGCCGATACGCTGCGCGAGACGGTTGTGGTGGCCCTTCGGCTCTTAACCGATATAATGGTGCAGATGAAGAAGGACAAGTCGTCTCGAAGCGAGCTCATTATGCAGAAATGCAAAGAATACCTCGAAGATAATTTGCACGAGGATCTAGGGCTCGAAACCGTCGCGCAGCGGTTTTATTACAATTCATCGTATTTCAGCATCTTGTTCAAAAATCATTTTGGCCAGTCGTTCACGGACTTCCTCGTCAAGAGCCGTATGCAGAAGGCGCGCAGCATGCTGCTGCAATCGGACTTGAAAGTATCCGATATCGCCAAGCAAGTGGGCTACAAGGACATCAAGTATTTCAACAAGGTGTTCAAGAAGATGTATCTGTATCCGCCGGACGAATTCCGCCGCATGTTCTCATCTTGATGAAACGAGGCTAATCGACCGATGCCTATCATGAAACAAATGACGGAATGGGCAGGCAATGTCAAATTCCGTCTTAAGTTATTTGTATCTTATTTTGTACTAGTGAGCTTCATTATCCTTATTCTCGGCTTCGCTTACTACCAGATCAGTGCGAGCAACATGCTGCGCAACGTGCAGGAGAGCATTGGCAGTGTTGTGATGAACAACAACCAGCTGTTGGACGAGAAGCTGCGAGACATTCGCGACAAGAGCGAAGTGCTGCCGATCGATAATGAGCTGTACAAAGCGATTATGGAGGTCAAATCGTACGATAACGAGTCGCTCATTATTGCGGACCGCAAGATTACGAACATATTGTTCAAATATTTCGGCAGCGACGACATCTATTCTTCGTTCATTGTTACGCCTGAATATACATTCGGCAACTCCGTACGGATGTTTGTAACGCCGGATCATTTCTTCAGTTCCAAGCTGTATCGGGCTTCCATCGAGAGTCAAGGAGACTTGGCGTGGGTTCCGACCTATTCTTACGCCGAAGCGTTCCAAGATGATGGGATGAAGAATCTATCGTTCGAATTCGATCGGTTGATTTCCGCTGTGAAAGAACTGAATTTGACGTTCATCGATGAGCAGGGCGTATTCCGCGCGATGCCGCAAGGTACGAAGCGGCCCGTCCTGATGGTAAGCCTGACCCCTGAATTCATGGGCAGAATGTTCACCGAATACGCGCAGAAGAGCAATATGCAGCATATCTCATATGGCATATTGAACAAGGACGGCGCTTCGGTCATCAGTTCTATGGGCGATCCTATCGATGAGCAGAAACCGATCTGGTTCGAAGAAGCTGCACGGAACGAGCGTGGCAGCATGCAGCAAGTGATCGACGGTCGTAAGATGCTGATCAGCTACAGCCAGATGGAGAGCACCGGATGGATCTCTTATATTGAAGTTCCAGTCGCAGACGCGTTGCAGGAGCTGAAGGCGATTCGTTCGTATTCATTCGTGTTTCTCGCTGTGATGTTGGTCGTATCGATCGTGTTAGCGTATTTGTTATCCATTATGATTACGAAGCCGATTATTCGACTGCGCAAAGCGATGAAGATGATGGAACGCGGTCAATTCCAAGTGCAAGTGCCGGAGCAAGGGCATGACGAGATCGGCGAACTGGTACGAACGTTCAATGGGATGAATGTGCGCATTCAGACGCTCATTGAGGAGAATTACGCTTCGCGGCTTCGCCAGAAGGAAGCCGAACTGATGGCGCTCAACCTGCAGCTCAATCCTCATTTTCTATACAACACGTTAACGACATTGTATTGGATTGCGGTCGAGAACAATCAGACCGAGATGAGCCGTATTATGCTCAGCCTTGCGGAGATGCTGCAGACGACGACGCGCAACAAGGACGAGACATGGCCGCTTCGGATTGATCTGGACTGGCTGGACAAGTATATGTACATCATGTCGTCCCGCTTCGAGAATTTATTCACCGTCGCCTATGAGGTGGATGAGCGGCTCAATGACATGCATGTGCCGAAGCTGTTCCTCCAGCCGTTCGTTGAGAATGCGATCATTCATGGTCTGGCTGAGATGGATGAAGGCGGCGTTATTGCTGTGAAAGGCTGGATTGATGAGGACCGCGTTATTTTCTCCGTTGAGGATAACGGTACGGGCATCTCAAGAGAGCGAATCGACGGCATTAAGTCGGGCAAAATCCGCTCAACAGGCATGGCTAACGTAGAGAAACGGATTAAGCTGCTGTATGGAGCTAATTACGGGATCGATATTTACTCCACGGAGGGGCAAGGCACTCGAATCGTCATTCAGATGGGAACCTATCAAGAGACCAGCGTTGCTGAAGAGGGGGCCAGCGCATGAGGAAGGGTCTGCAATTGCTGTTATTAAGCGTCCTGCTGCTTGCTGCCGGCTGCCAGCCAGATGGGAATGCGAAGAACAGCACGGGTAATCCATCCGATACAGGGAACGGACAACCTAAGGTGGAGTTATCGTATGCATTCTGGGGGACGGCGAACGAGAGGGCTGCTCAGGAACGGATGATTGCGAAGTTCATGGAGCAGTATCCGAATATTCATGTCAGCAGCATCTACGCCCCAGGCGATTATGCCACGAAGCTGACGACGCTGTATGCGAGCAACAAAGCGCCGGATGTATTCCTGCTGCACAAGGAATCCGCGCTGCAATGGGCGGAGCAGGGCAAGCTGCATAATTTGAAGGAATTCATGGATGCAGACCCTGAGGTGAACGAGCAGACGCTTATTCCGAATGCCGTCATGTATTGGGATACGGGCAAAATCGCCGGCGTCAAGGTAACGGAGGAATCGTTCGCGATCTATTACAATAAGGACATGTTCGAGGACGCGAACGTTCCGCTGCCGCCAGTAAAAGCGGAGGATGCATGGACGTGGGACGAGTTCGTCTCGGCGGCTAAACGACTGACGTTCGATCGCAATGGAAACAACGCGTTTAGCCCTGATTTTGATTCCGCTCACATCAAGCAATATGGCGTTCGGCTTCCTACTTACTTGTGGCACTTGTTCGTTCCTTCCAATGATGCGAGCATGATTGCGGAAGACAGCAGTCATCTGAATCTCGATGATCCTGCAGTAATCGACGCCGTGCAGAAGATGGTGGACTTGATCTACGTTCATCATGTCGCGCCATCTCCGATCGATGCCAAGAATCTGCCGGAGCCGACGCTTTCGCTGCAGAGCAAGAAAGTCGCGATGAACATTGACGGCCAGTGGATTCAGCTGGATCTAGCCGCGGCCAAAGTGAATTTCGGCGTTGGCGTGCTGCCGAAGCTGAAGAAAAGTACGACAATTCAGTTCGGCGAACCGATCGTCATGTCGGCAACATCCAAGCATCCGAAGGAGGCCTGGCTGTTATACAAATGGCTGCTCGATGCCGAGCACGCCATTGACATGTATGCGAGCGGTCTCTGGATGCCGCTGCTCAAGGATTATTACACGAAGCCGGAACTGATCGCCCAATGGGCCACCGTTAAGCCGGGTCATCCGGACGGCTATGAGGATGCCGTCATGCGTCAGACGTATGAGAACGGTGTTAATTCCTTTGATTATTATCTACGTAATATTGAGCAGATTAATCTGATTCTCAGTCCTGTCATTGATCAAATATTCCTTGGCAACAAGAGCGTGAAGAAAGCGTTCGAGGAAATCGCGCCGCAGGTGAACACCGCGTACAGAGGGACCTATCCATAGAAGCTGCGTAAAGCCGTCCGCGATTGTGCGGGCGGCTTCTTGCATGGCGCAATGGTGAATGCATTCTTGATGAATCGAACCATGAATACATATAGCAGTAACAACGTTAATTGCGTGTATTGTTTAATAAACATGTGACCGATATAATAGTTGTAATTATTTGTATGCTTCCAAAGCCGTTGAGAGGAGGGGTTGCAATGGTTCAAATAAAACCGTTTGACGCATCCAAAGCAGGCTCGCACGTCGGTACGATAACTACTATTCGCGAACAGCTTAGAGCGATCTATGCGATGATCGGCAATCGCGCAGATGGCAGCAGCGTGCCGACCGATTTTGCCGAGATCCGTCTGGATGGATCTTGCACGGTCTGCAACGGAATGGGGTCGGTAATCGATATCGTGCCGGAGCGGATGATTGCGCCTGAGCTGTCACTCAAGCAAGGGGCAGTTCTCATGTGGGCGGGCTCGTATTGCGCGCCTGTCGAAGTTATCAAGCAGCTGGCTAGAATGCTCGACATCTATTACGACAAGCCGCTGATCGAGCAGGATAAGCGGTTTATTGATATTTTGCTGTATGGCTATAATCAGAGACCTGTTTCGTATGTGTACAAGAAAAAGGCTGCAACAGCCTATTATCGCGGATGTGTTCATGATCTGCGTTATATGCGTGACGCAGGTACGAAATCAAAGGGCAATCGCAAGCTGATCAACTACTTTACTGGACCAGTTGCTTGTCCGCTATGCGAAGGAACGAAGCTGAGTCCGGAGAGTCGGTCCGTTACCCTCCAAGGCCGTTCGTATGCAGCCACATCGCGAATGTCGGTCCAACAGCTGTTGGCCTTTGTTCGCAAGCTCCCAACGACTCTCGACGGTAATGATCTTGAACTTGCCGGAGATCTTATCGCTGAACTCGAAGCTCGACTAGCCTATTTGGACAAAATCGGCCTCCAACGGTTGATTCAAGGCGTGAACTAATTCATATATATGCATGTTAAAAGCCTCCTTACGCAAGGAGGCTTTTGTGTTTTGCTAAAGTCTAATCATATGATTACAAATGATAGCCGTAATATTTCTCTGCATTACGCAAGCTTGTCCAAATATCCGCGCTCTCGGCACCCATGTACCAAACAGCCCAGCCGGCGAGATGAGCGCCATCGATCAGCCGATATTTGGCCGTTAAGGAACGGCCGTCTTCGACCCATAACCGGTGCTCGGTTCCATTGGCTGTATACTGAACGGTATACTGGCCGATGTCCTCATTCCATACCGGACGAAGCGAGTACGCTGCGATCTTTTCATTTTGCTCCTTCATCGTCATATAGCTCGTTGAAGCGACGTTTCCATCGCTGTTCAATGTCCAATCGATCAAATAAGAAGGCATCGCGAGCACGATTTTGTTGTCCGGTACGGATTGACGAAGCTTCTCGACGGCATTGTTCACGTAGGAGAGCGAAGCGTTAGGGCCTGCCGTTCCGCGTCCGCTCCAATACTCGTCATAACCCATCATGACCATATAATCAGCTTGCTTGCCTAGCGCGGCGTAGTCGAACGCTTCCGTCCAATCCGTGCCGAGATCCGGCGAGACGTTGACCGAAAGCACCGCTTTAATCGCCGATAGCTTTGTCTTCAGCTCGGTTATGAATGTCGTGAAATTCGTCCGGTCCATCGGCGCCACACTCTCGAAATCGATATTCAGTCCGGCTAAACCGTTGCTTCGGACGGCTGCCGCCAAGTTGTTCACGAGCGCTGCTCTTGCTATAGAATCAGACAGCACGGCATGCGTCAGCTCCTGGTCGCTCCGATTTCCGACCATGGCCCAAATCTTTTTGTTGTTGCGGTTCGCCCAAGTGATCAGCGATTTATCCGTATTGTCCGTAATCGTTCCTGCAGCTCCGATAAAATACCAACGCGGAGACAACGTATTAACATTCGATTGCAGTACTGTTTGCTCGAATTCGGGCGTCGTCTGGCCGTACTGCCAGCCAAGCCGGATCGAGTCATTCGTCTGCTGTTTCAGCGCAGCGGACCACTTAGCGTTCTGAAGCACCCGTTCCAGCATCGCGGCCGCTTCCTCCCTAGTGATCGAATCCGTTGGTCGGAAATTTCCCGCGCTATCGCCTTTAAGCAACCCGAGCTTCTTCGCCGCAGCGACGGCTGGCTGTGCCCAGCTGGCGATGCTAGCTGCATCTTTAAATCCATTCGAAGTACCTGTTGCCACCGTGCTTTGCCGCAGCGCGCGAACAAGCAGCAACGCCGCTTCCTGCCTCGTCACGGATTTCGTCGGCGAGAACGTGCTTGCGCTCGTTCCGTCTGCGATGCCGAGCTGCACGGCCGCCTGGATCCAGCCGTAATACCACGCATTCTTGGAAACGTCCGTGAAAGGCGAGATAGCACTCGCAACGCTATCAAGTCCAAGCAGCATGTCGAGCGTCTTCGTAAACTCAGCTCGAGTGATCGGCTTCTTCGGCGAGAACGTGGAAGCCGTCGTACCGTTCACCATATTTTTCGTATATAAATCTATTATCGCTTCTCTAGCGAAACTGTTCGATATATCAGTAAAAGGCAGCTTGCTTGCCGCCGCCGAGCAATAACCCGCTTGTCCGATCAAGCACAGACTTACGATTACCGCCGCCATAACTCCGATCCCCCGCTTCACGAACATCCCTCTCTCGTAAAGTTCATATCTCGCAATCTTATCATCTATTGCCTATCGGCTCACGGGCAAAATAATACCAACGAAGATAGATTCCACGAATGATTAGGTGGAGCCGTGTGCTAACCGAGGGAATGATTCTGTAGAAGCGATAGCGTTCGCTTTGGACTTTGGATTCCTACTGCGTCTGATCTGATTGTTCATGGAATCCAAAGTTCACGGCGATCGAAAGAACATTCCCTCGCGAAGCGCCCCCCGCACACGCCATCCCTCGCGAAGCGACTGCATATTCCTGAAGCTAAGCATCGCGCAAGCGGAAGTCCCCAATTTACCACCCCCAAGGAGAATGTTTAGTTGGAGCCGTGTGCCTGAGAGCGAAGCGAGGGA
>NZ_BTCK01000081.1:0-12796 GCF_033239625.1 Paenibacillus sp. CCS19 | reverse complement strand
GCTTGGTAGAGCACCTGGTTTGGGACCAGGGGGTCGCATGTTCAAATCGTGTCATCCCGACCAGTATGAACATAAACGGACTTGTCTGTTACATAATAAAAACAAAAGCCTTTCGCTCTGATGCGAAAGGCTTTTGTTTTTGTACTTATTAGTATTTGAATTGAGAAAAGCCTAGAACATCAATGAACGCTGTTTAAAGTGGATGGCGAATACCGTTCCTTGATCATCGGAATGAACATGAATCTTCGCATCGTGACGTGCGGCTACACCGTAGCAGACGGATAGTCCTAGGCCTGTGCCGTTTAATTTGGTGCTGAAAAAAGGTGTACCTAGTTTGTCGAGCAGTTCGTCCCTAATGCCTGAACCTTGATCGATGACCTCAAGAACAACCTCATCATTAAGGGTGAATGTTCGGATCGTTAGCGTCCCCCCTTCATGCATCGCGTCAAAGCCATTAATGGATAAGTTGAGCAGCAGCTGTCGAATCTCTTTCTCATCGAGGTGTAAGGACGGGCATGGCGCAAGGTCGAGCTGAATCGCGTGGTTCGTGCACAGCGCTTTGGATTGGATGAGAGGAAAGAGTGTCTCGATGATGCGATTGAGCGGTTGCAGCTTGCGATTCGTCGTATTCGTATTCGCGACAGACAGAAATTCCGATACAAGACTGTGTGCACGGTCCAGCTCTTCGATCATAATGGACGTCTGCTCATCTGAATAGTTCTTGGATAACTGCAGGTAGCCTCTAACGGTTGTCATTGGATTGCGAATTTCGTGGACGATGCCAGCAGCCATTTTGCCCGTTAGATTAAGTCGATCTAATCGGACCATCTCTTGCTCAATATGCAGCCGTTCGGTTATGTCGGTGATGATCGTAAGCACACAGGGTTCATTATGTAGATCAATATGCTCCGTAGACATGATACCTTCCCGAAGCTCGCCAGACTTGGTCATGAAGCTGATTCGAATGCTGCGCAGTGGATAATAATCGCCTTTGATCGGATCTGTCGCTGCTATCTTGTGATCGTCATTAATGACGTATTGAAGCACATCTCCAGGTCGATTCATAACCTCCTCTATGCTGTACCCCGTAGCCTTCAGAAAGCTCTCATTGACGTTCAGGTAAGTATTGTCCCGAAGTGAGCGTACTACAATTAACGACGGTGCCGCGTCGAAGATACGTCGGTAACGTTCTTCCTCCATAAGCTTCCGCTGCGTTACGTCTCTGATCGAGCATACATAGATTTGTTCACTCTCTACCTTCGCTTCCCCAATCTGAATATCAACAGGGAACAGGCTTCCGTCATAGCGGACTGCGGCGGTTTCAATAATACGTTGCATTTGATTCGCTGAATCAGCCATATAATCCATGATTGCAGGAACCAGCACTTCAACATGCCTGCCGATCAATTGCTCGGGCGGGTATCCGAACATTTGCTTCGCGGCTCGATTAATATTCATAATCGTTCCTGCTGCGTTCATCGTAATAATGGAGTCAATCGAAGTGTCGCCAATGACGCTGAGCAGCTCATTCTGCAGCTTGATTTGTTCCTGGTACTGATGCATGCGGACAACGGCTTCAATCTTCATCTTCAGCGTCTCAGGATGGAACGGCTTGAAAATATAGTCGATCGCACCAACAGAATATCCCTGCTTGACGTTCTCAGCCGCCTGGCTGATGGCTGTCACGAACAAAATTGGTACATGCTTCGATTTCTCCCTTGATTTGATCAGTCGTGCAGTCTCGAACCCGTTCATCCCCGGCATCTGGACGTCGAGAAGGATAACGGTAAAATTAACGGACAACACGTGGCGAAGCGCCTCAAGGCCGGAGTTGGCTGTGTATAACCGATACCGTGGGTTATCGAGAAGCGCTTCGAGCGCGATGATGTTCTCCTGCCTGTCGTCGACGATAAGCACGTTAATTTGGCTTGGCGTGCCGTTATTTAATTTTTCGATATAGCTTTTCATTGGCATCCATCTCCTTATATAAAGCGCTGTGGCTCGTAAAAGCGATATTCTCTTTATGTCCGAGTCCGAGAAATCCAGATAAGCATAAGCTTTCGTGGAACAAGGTATAAACGCGGGTCTGCAGAGTCGTGTTGAAATAGATCATCACATTGCGGCAAATGATAACGTGGAACTCGTTAAACGATTGATCGACGGCCAAATTATGCTGAGCGAACACGATGTTGTCCGCTAGATACGGGAGCAAGATTGCACGGTCATGTTCGATCCTGTAGTAATCGCTCAGCGATTTACGTCCTCCTGCTTGCATATAGTTATCGTTATAGGCTTGCAGCTTGTCGATTGCGATAGAGCGTTGCTTGGCCTCTTCGATAACGTCAGCGTTCATATCTGTTGCATAATAACGCGTCTTATGATGGAGACCTTCCTCATGCATAAGGATGGCCATCGAATAAACCTCTTCACCTGTTGAACAACCGGCATGCCAGATCCGTATGCAAGCATAGTCTTGTAGTAGTGGTACAATATTCGTTCGAAACGAATGAAAAAAGCTCGGATCGCGGAACATCTCGGTAACGGTGATTGAGAAATCAGCAATGAGTCGTTTCATAGCGCTCCGGTCATGAAGAATTTGCTCCTGGAGGCCGGATATGGTCGACAGCTTCTCCGCATGAATTCGGTGCCAGATGCGCCGACGAATGGATGGGAGTACATAATTACGGAAGTCGAATCCGTAATGCCGATAGAGCGCTTCAAGGAGCAGCTCGATCTCGAGCTGCTCCAAAGGATCGATCTCTTCACGGTATGCGGTTGTTGTTCGGTCACCAAATAGTTTAGGACTCATCGTCTGTTCCCTGCCTATCTATTCAACCAAACCTGTAGGATCGAGCAGAGCTGATCCATGTTAACAGGTTTGCTTATATAATCGGATGCTCCGGCCTCTATGCAATGATCTCGATCGTCTTTCATTGCCTTCGCTGTTAATGCAATAATCGGCAGCAAGCGATATTCGGGTATAAGACGAATCGTGCGGATCGCTTCATATCCGTCCATCTCGGGAAGCATCATATCCATCAAAACAATATCGATGGCCGAATGGTGCTGGAGTGTCAGAAGCCCTTCAACGCCATTCTCTGCAAATCGAACCTTCATTCCCCTGCTTTCAAGAGCCGTTGTAATGGCGAAAATACTGCGCATATCGTCATCAACGATTAATGCAGTTTTGCCATCGAATGTAGGGTTTACGATCCTTGGCTCAGTCGCCGATTCGTTGCTATCTTCTTGCGGGCGTATCCCGCTCGCCACATCATCGGACGCTGCGGCGGCCTCTTCCATAAGAAGAGATGTCTCAGGACCAAGACAAGGGGAGCTGTCGCCTCCAGGCAGTACTAGAGTGAAGGTGCTGCCTTGACCTTCCACGCTGTCCACGATAATGGTCCCGTTGAGCAGCTTAGCCATATTCCGGCTGATCGAGAGACCTAATCCAGTCCCCCCATACTTGCGGCTTGTCGAGCCGTCTGCCTGTTGGAAGGCTTGGAAGATGAAGTTGTGCTTGTTGCGGGGGATGCCAATACCTGTGTCTATGATGGAGAAAGCGATCGCTGTTTCATCTAGCCTGGAACCTTCAGCTTCTCCCAAATGGCTCAGCATCGTTTGATCGACGGGATGGATACGAAGCATGACATGCCCGTGAGACGTGAATTTGAATGCATTGGACAGCAGGTTCTTCATAATTTGGAGCAGTCGCTGTTCATCTGTATACAGCATAGAAGGCAGTCGAGCATCCATCTCAGTCCGAAACAGGAGACCTTTCTGGCGGGCAATCGGGATGAATTGCTGCTCGACGAAATCGCAAACCGAATCCAGCTTGATCTCATCGCAATGAAGCTGTATCGTCCCTGATTCAACCTTGGATAAGTCAAGCACATCGTTTATTAAACGGAGCAGATCATTCCCGGATTGATAGATCGTGCTTGCATACTTCTGCTGACTCGGAGATAGGTTTCCCTCCGTGTTGTTCGCGAGTATCTCGGATAGGATAAGCAGACTATTAAGCGGTGTTCGGAGCTCATGCGACATGTTCGCTAGAAACTCTGATTTGTATTGGGAGCTGAGGGCCAGTTGACCTGCTTTCTCTTCCAATTCTAGCTTCGTGGCCTCTAACTCCTTCGTCTTCAGCTCAGAATGATGATATTGGTCCTCCAGCTTTTCGTTAATGCCCTTCAGCGCCTCCTGCTGAAGCTGCAGCTCCTCCGTTAACGATTGCGAATCATGCAGCAGTCTCTCGATCTGCATCCGTCCAGCGATGCTGTTGATCGTAATACCGAGACGGCTCAATACTTCATGCAATAGGGCTTGTTGGATCGGACTGAAGTCCGCCAGAGAAGCAAGTTCGATAACAGCAACCACTTGTCCTTCAAAATTAACGGGGATGATCATTAGACTCGCAGGAGCCGTCATTCCCGTACCGGAGGTGATTGTTATGTAGTAATCCGGGATATCAGTCACGATAATCGTTCGGTTATCCGCAGCCGCCTGCCCGACAAGTCCCCTGCCGAACGCAAAGCCAGCTTCACCGATGCTACGTTCGTTATAAGCATAAGCGGCCAGCTTACGTAGGGATTGTCCTCCATGATCCTCGCGGATATAGAATACGCCATAGCTGGCGCCTACGATCGGCGTAATTGCCGTAATAAGCTGCTGCGCAAGCTTCTCAAGATCATGAATGCCTTGGCACATCGTAACGAGCTTCGCGATGTTGGTCTCCAGCCAGGTTGTGTCTCGTTCTTGCGCTGAATAATGATCTAGAGCAGAGGCCATGTTGTTGAAGGAAAGGGCGATGGCACCTATTTCGTCCTGCGTACGAACTTCAATGCGCGGTAATCCAGCAGATGCAATGAACCCAGGCGTGATGCTGGCAATAAACTTTGTAATTCGTGAAAGGCTCCTCGTAATATGCCGCGAAATCATCCAACCGATGACTAGCGTTAATATAAATGCTAACAGACTCACTGCTCGTATGGTGCTGTTCGCCCAATTGACGGTATTGGTATTCTGCTTGACGCCATTATCGAGCAGTAGTTGTTGATGCTCTGAGATTGAAGCTGCCAGAGGACCTAACTGCAAGCCTAGCGGAAGCACCTCCGTCTTGAACAAGTCAAGAGCGGCCCCTTTATCATGATCCTCTCTGTAGTGGTTAAGCATTCGTTCATAACGTAGTTGGAACTTTCGGTTCAATTGGATGAGCTGGGCAGCTAATTGCCGGCTCTTATGTTCGGTTAAGAGCAAGTCGGTCTTGGATACGAGGGTATTAAGCTCGTTATTGGCTGTTTGCAGCCCGCGTAGAAAAGAGGCGTCATCGGTCAGCAAATAGCCGCGCAGATCGTTCGTCTGCTGCAGCACTAGCACCTGTATATCTCTCGTATTGGTGACAATAGCGACTTGCTGTTGGATGAGATCGGTATAGGAGGTATTCAGCTTCTTCATATAGTGAAAGGAGACAATGCCCGCGAATGCAACGAAGACAGCTACGAATAGAAAAGTACCGAGCAACTTAGTCCCAATCGTCAGCTTCATAGGCGTCCTCCTAGTTAACAACGATTAGATAGAAGGAATAAGAGAAAGAAATAGAATGAAATGGGAGAATCGCTCTTATTCTATGTTACCTCTATCTTATGACTTTGTCATTTAACCTAACATGAAGAAGATTAAGAATGGAATGATCGAAACAAGATTGTCACAAAATTGTCACAATTACCATAGGTCATTTCGACATACTCCTATAGTCGGCCTATCCTATACTTAACACATGTTTCAAGTGTGATGAAACATTACGCTTGATAAGGCGAGTTGAAACGAAATTAGGAGGGTAACCGTCATGGCTATGCTGATGATGAAGCGCAAGCACTTGTTTGCCGATTATGGCAGTTCTGTATTCTATGATGAAATGTTTGATCAGCATGGTAAGGTCCGGTCGCCATACGGAACGATGATGAAAGTGTTAACCAGGATGGGAATTGACGAGCTCGTGACACGCAATGCCGTCATGCAGTCCGAAATGGTAACACAAGGCATTACGTTCACTTTATATAGCGATACCCCCGAAGACTCGTCCCTTGAGCGTACGATCCCGTTTGATATGATTCCGCGAATCATTACGAGTGAGGAATGGCAGTCGCTTGAAGAGGGACTGAAGCAGCGGGTGCAGGCGTTGAACGCATTCATCTACGATATCTATCATGAGCAGAACATTATTAAAGACGGCCTTATTCCGCGTCAGATGATTATAGATAACCCGTATTATTTGCCTGCCATGATAGGTCTGAACGTTCCGAATAACACGTATATCCCGCTCTCTGGCATCGATATTATTCGAGGCGACTCCGGTGAGTATTATGTGCTGGAAGACAACTTGAGGACGCCATCCGGCTTGTCATACGTGTACAAGAACCGTGCGCTGATGACGAATCTGTTCCCGGAACTCTATTTCGAGCATCGTGTGCGAAGCATTGGTCGAGGACTTGATGCGCTGCTCCGGAGTCTGCGAGCGCTGGCCCCAGGCGGCAAGCCGAATCCGCTTGTCGTACTGCTGACGCCGGGCATTCACAATTCCGCCTATTATGATCATACCTTCCTTGCCCAAGAGATGGGAATTGATCTGGTGGAGGGCAGAGATTTGACGGTCATCGACAAGAAGGTTTATATGCATAGCATGCAAGGCTTGCGTCAGGTTGATGTTATATATCGCCGAATTGATGATGAATACTTGGACCCGGAAGCATTCCTCCCTGACTCCGTGCTGGGCGTCCCAGGGCTGATGGAAGCGTATTGCGCAGGGAATGTAGCGCTAGCGAATGCACCAGGAACAGGCATTGCCGACGATAAGGCGATCTATGCTTATGTGCCGGATATGATCCGGTATTATTTGCGCGAAGAGCCGATCTTAAGCAATGTGCCGACATATATTCTGGACAGACCGCATGAACGTGAATATGTGCTCAGCCGCTTGTCCGAGATGGTCGTGAAGGAGCGCTGCTTATCTGGCGGTTACGGCATGCTGATCGGACCATCGGCAACGGAAGAAGAGCTCAAGGCGTTCGCAGAAAACATTAACCTTCATCCCGAACGCTACATCGCTCAACCGACGATGAAGCTGTCATGCAGCCCATCTTTGAATCAAATGGAGGTTGCTCCCCGGCATATCGATCTGCGGGCATTCGTCTTCATGGGGCAGGAAACCCATGTTGTCGCCGGCGGATTAACTAGGGTCGCATTGAAGGAAGGATCGCTCATCGTCAACTCTTCGCAAGGCGGAGGAACGAAAGATACTTGGGTTCTAGAGTAGGAAAACAGAACGGGGGTGATGGAATATGATGAATCGATATGCTGAATTGTTATATTGGGCGGGACGTTACGTAGAACGGGCAGGAAATCATGCAAGGCTGATCGATATTAATTATCATATGCGTCATGAGCTGTACGGGCAGCAGGACCGTGAATATGTATGGGAGCGGCTTGTAGAATCAACGGGCAGCGTGGCAAGGTTCGAAGAGTTGTACTCGAACATAAACGCCGGCACGAATGAGCTGACGGTGCTGCATTTTCTAACGTTCGAGCGTTCGAACAATAACTCCATCTTTAATTGCGTGCAGCAGGCGAGGAATAACCTTCGTACGCTGCGGCAGCTTGTGCCGGCGGAGATTTGGGAAGTCATTAACGCCTTCTACCTGTGGCTGAAGGATCAGAATGTATCGCAAGTCATGCTGCAGGCGCCTCATCTGTTCTATCAGCGGGTGAGGGAGTGGGCCACCCTGTTCAGCGGAGCTGTAGACGCTTCAATGGTTCGTGAGCAGGAGTGGGATTTCATTCAAACAGGCAAATTCGTGGAGCGGGTAGACAATACGCTGCGTATCGTCAATACGGTGCATCAGCAGATTAGACGAGAGTCGGACTCCGAGTCCGATCAGTATAATCGTACGGCAGCACTCTTGAAGTCGGTTGGCGGATTCGAAGCGTTCCGCAGGCAATATGCTGCGAATATTTCGTTCGAATACGTGCTTAATTTCATGTTGCAGAGCAGCAGTTTCCCGCATTCGGTTCAATATTCGCTCGATACGCTGGTCGGTCATATTAATCAGATCGGACTGCCTAATCGTGATTATGAGGCGCTCGATGAACGGGTCAGCGATCTAGTGGACGCGATGAAGTCGGTTATCGGACCGATCCGCAGCGGTCATGTCCGTGTGGAGGATGCGGCGCTCAGTCACCTCGTTTACTTATCCAACCAGCTCGGAGGGGCAGTATCGACGGCCTTTTTTCAAAATGTCCACGTTGGAGCATAAGCCGTCATACAGCGTTACATCCCAGCAATGAAAGGGCAGGGGCGCAGTGAATGAATAGGCTCACAGCTACTCGCGAAAGCGGGCGGCCTGTGAGCCTTCGTCTTGTGATCTGGCGTTGATTAACTGGCATGCATGCGGTATGATCGTTAGAGTTACTTGTTGCTGTTACGTAATACAGCAGGATGAGAGAGGGGGCGGGATACCATGGGAGTACCAGCAGGCGTATGGATTTCGGCGGCTGTCATTCTGGTTGCGATTACATGGATTACGTTGTGGGTTACGAAGAAAGCTTATTCGCGCAAATGGGACGAGCCTGATCAATAATAATGCGTCATGCAGCCGCTGCTTGTGCAGCGGTTTTTATATAGGGATTGCGGCCTGTGCATTCGCTGGAAGAAGGAGAGAGAACGACGATGAGTTTAATTATGAACGAGAAAATCAAAGCGAAGGAGCTCGACCTGACGGGGTTGGACGGGGAGCCGATCGGTGTTGTATCGCGCGATGAGGCGCTTGCGATGGCGAAACGGCTGAAGGTGGATCTGGTCTGCACGTCATTGATGAGCAGCCCGCCGCCATGCAAGCTGGTCGCTCGGGGAGACGCGAAGAAGGAGCAATCGCAGCAGCAGCGCGAGGAGCGGCTGCAGGACCGGCCTGCCAAGGAAAAGGAGCTGCGGCTGTCTGCGCATATTGAGGAGCATGACTACGATACGAAGCGGCGTCAAGCAGAGAAGCTGCTGGCGGCAGGCAATCCGGTATTGCTCGTCGTAAAGCTGCAGGGCAAGCAGGAGCAGGTACCTGCGAAGGAACTGCTCGAGCGGCTGCTGGCAGACCTGAAGCCATTCGGATCGAAGGCGACAGGTATTCAAATGAGCGGCAAACAGGCGGCAGTCCGCGTTAATCCTGCAGGCTGAGGCGCGGAATCGGCGTGCTGCTTCGAGCGGCAGCAACGCGGCCATCACGTTGGGAAGCACTGCTGCGATGCGCGACCTTTTTATACACGAGAGGAAGTACGATGCTTCCGGCAATGGCAAGGGGCTCGACGAATACGAGCTTCTTGAGAGCGATCTTAAGTGCGTAATAGAAAGTCGTGCTGCCTATAATATCGACAGCGATAAATTCACGGATGGCGGAAATGGGTACGACTACGATGATGATTTCCCGACTAATGCGAGACAAGCGGCATTCCTCCTTCAAATCGAACAACGTTATGACTTTATGCTTGTAAAGCATTGTCCTATGAGAAGGAATTGACTGAATCGATAACTTGCTGCAAATATGAAGAGCACTGCTCATTCGAGCAGTGCTCTTGCTGTATGGATCAATTAAATGGCGGATGACGTTTCTTGCGATCTGTCCTGCGATGCCTCGTTATTGCGCACCGCTTTCAGAAACTCGCGCATGAAGCCCGGCAGATCCGGCCAAGCATGTCCGGAGACGATGTTGCCGTCCACATAAAGCGTCTCTTCTGGATAGATAGCGCCCAGACGTTCAACTTCAAGGCGGCAGGCGTTATAAGCGGAAATCGTACGGCCTTGGAAGAGGGTGTTGTCATTGAGCGCGAGGAATACTTGCGCACCGTGGCAGATGGCGCCGACAGGCTTGTCTTCTTCGAGAAAATGACGAACGATTCGCGGCAGATCCTTATCGTTGCGAATAAATTCAGGCGCTCGACCACCTGGAATAATAATGCCTGCATATTCCGCAGGATCAACGTCTGCGAAGGCAATGTCTGCTGCCAGACGGTGTGCAGGCTTCTCCGTGTAAGTGTCCCAGCCTTCAATGAAATCGTGACAAACCGTGTTCAATACTTTCTTCTGCGGAGCAGCGATGACCGGTTCATATCCTTCTTCGGCAACCCGGAATACAGGGTAGTACACCTCGAGCACTTCTGCAGCGTCGCCTGTCAGAATCAGGATTTTTCTCGACATGATATCACTCCTCTGGGAATAGTTTACTTCAACTATTCCATTATCAACTGATGCCATAAGAGCGTCAATGAATCAGCAGGAGGAGGGCGGAGGTCCCGTTGCAGGGGCTGCAAATGTCGAACTTAGTCACCTCATACGTCTAACGCAGCTTTATCAAATGAATGAAATAGCGGGCGAATCAACGTGCGAATGAGTTGATCGATAATATCGTCTGTCGTATATCCATACTGGTCGCTCAGATGCTGCAGCGTATGCGGCGCAAGCGCAGCAATCATAATATGTGCCGTGAACGTGGGCTCGAAGGATACGGTCTGACCGCTGTCCAACGCTTCCTTCAACAGGCTGGCGAGCGTGCCGTGCAAATATAAGTAAGGCTGCGAACAGAAAAACTGCTGCGCATCTGCGTTCAGGCAGCGGGATTGGACAAGCGAGACATGAATCGCCTTCAGCAGCGAAGCCTCGTTATGCGTGAACATAATAATGCGGCGGAACACTGCGATCAATCGCTCTAATACAGGCGCATCGGTAAGCCGTTCGAGCTGTCCATCGATCTCTGCGCGAAGTCGGCTGAATTGATCGTCAATAAGCTCGAGACACAGATCGCCCTTCTGCGCATAGCGGCGGTACATCGTAGCTTGGCCGACGCCTGCTGTCTTGGCAATCTGGTGCATGCTGACGGTGTCAACGCCATGCTGAGTGAACAAATCGCGCGCCGTTTCCAAGATCAGCTCGGTCAGTTGTTGAGCATCTTTTCGCTTTGGCGTCACCATCGTTCATTCTCCTCCCTTGGGTCACATTGACAAACGGACAATTGTCCGCTATCATTCTGAATGAAGTATTAAGCGGACAATTGTCCGCACTCTTCGTTAAGTTTTTCTGAAGCTCCTTGCCAACTGTCAGGTTTTAATGGTTTCATTGTAACCCGATTGTCGTCAACAGGTCAAATTTCAGAACTAGAGAAAAAAGGAGTGGAGTCAATGGCAAGTGCAACACAAAGCAAGGCAGATCAACCGATCACAGCAATACTCGCCCCGCTGCTCGCTATTATTGTCGGCATGTTCATGGTCATTCTTGACGGTACCGCAATGAACGTCGCGCTTCCGGGTCTCGTGATGGATTTCGAATCGTCGCTTAGCACGGTGCAGTGGACGGTCATGGGTTACGCGCTCGCGCAGGCTGCGGTTATTCCGCTGGCCGGCTGGTTGTCGGACCGTTTTGGCGCAAAAAATATTTTCCTCATCTCTGTTTTCCTGTTCACGGTTGGTTCCGGTCTCTGCGCACTGGCAGGTTCGATTGAACAGCTTATCGCTTATCGTATCATTCAAGGTATCGGCGGCGGCATGGTTGCTCCGATCGCGATGGCATTCACATACCGTCTGGCGCCTCCGGGTAAAGTCGGCGCTGTCATGGGTATGATCGGTATCCCGATGCTCCTCGCGCCAGCACTTGGCCCGATTGTTGGCGGCTGGCTGATCGAAGATGCTTCGTGGCACTGGATTTTCTTGATTAACCTGCCGATCGGCGTTATCGCTGTTCTGATCGGTCTGAAGACATTGCCGGCGATTGACCGCCAGCAAGTTCCTACGCTCGACTTCCTTGGCATGGTCTTCGGACCGCTTGCATTCGCAGCACTCGCTTATGGCCTGTCCGAAGGCGGTACTTCGTGGACGTCGGCCAAGACGCTGACAGGCATTATCGTTGGCGGCGTATCGCTCATCATCTTCATTATTGTTGAGCTTAATCGCAAACAACCGCTGCTTGAGCTTCGCGTATTCCGTTCGGGCAACTTCACCAAAGGGATTATCGTGCAATGGGTATCGCAAGTTGCGCTCTTCGGTACGATGTTCCTCATTCCTCTTCTGCTTCAACAATCGCACGGCTATGGCGCGCTGAAGACGGGCGTCTTGATGCTGCCGATGGCAATCGCATCGACGATCTTCATGCCGCTTGGCGGTAAGCTGTTCGATAAAATAGGCGCTCGCCCGCTCGTTGTTGCTGGTATGCTCATGGTATCAATTGCAGCTTTCTTGCTGACAGGCATTGATGCTGACGCAAGCCAATACGAATACATTCTTCCGCTTGGCATGCTCGGAGCGGGTATGGGCTTGTCGATGATGCCATTGAATACACATATTATTCAAGCCTCGCCTGCGCACCTCGTAGGTCGTGTCACGTCGCTTACGGCTGCGCTCCAACAAGTCGTTACGTCGTTCGCGATTGCGATTCTGACGACGATTCTGATGAACAAGGTCGGCGATTACAATCCACAATACAATCCGATGACGGATCCGATCCCTGTGGATGCATTCTCTGATACGTTCGCGATTCTCATCTGGGTTGGCGCTGCCGGCGTTCTGATCGGCTTCCTGCTCAGCCGTCCGAAGCCGCAAGAAGGCGCGACGGGTGAAGGCGTAGAGAAACCAGTTATGATGGTTAATCACTAATAGAGGAAGTTCAATAATTGTTACTGAATGTTAATAGCAAAGCCCCCGCGACAATCTGGTCAAGACCCTAATTAATGGACAGTAAGAAAAACCCCTACTTCGCAAGCTGGCTCTGGTA
>NZ_BTCK01000080.1:0-13818 GCF_033239625.1 Paenibacillus sp. CCS19 | reverse complement strand
GCGAGGCTGGCGGCGTGTGCGTCATCGCGCATCCGGGGCTGTACGGCGACGATGAGCTGGTAGAGGCGATTGTGCGGCATGGGGCGCAAGGAGTAGAAGTGTACCACTCCGATCACTCGCCAGAGGATGAGCAGCGTTATCATGCAATCGCAGAGCGGTACGGACTGGTGGCAACGGGCGGATCGGACTTCCACGGAGAGAAGCGCGGCGTTGTGTTTCATGGTCCGATTGGCGGCAGATCGGTAGAACTGAGCGTAGCGGAACAGCTGCGGCGGATTGCAGCGGATAACAATAAACCGATTTAGATGAAATACAAGTCAGAAACTCTTATACAAGACAAAACGGATGAACAGGCGCGTTCGCGCGCTTGTTCATCCGTTTTTGCGTTGCGTTAATTCTTAATAACGTTCGGCAGGGAACGAATACGCTGTTCATCCGGCGTAATGAAGATCGTCTTCTGTTTATCATAGATAACGAAGCCTGGTTTCGCGCCATTCGGCTTGCGCACGTGGCGGATCAGAGTTGTGTCAACAGGCACTTGGCTGGATTCACGGGCTTGGCTGTAATAAGCTGCAAGCATTGCGGCTTCCTGCAGCGTCTGGTCGCCGAAGCTTTCGCTGCGAATGACGACGTGAGAACCGGGGATATCCTTCGTGTGGAGCCACGTATCGGAAGAAGCCGCCAGCTTGTTCGTCAAATATTCGTTCTGCGTATTGTTCTTGCCTACGTAGATCGGAATCCCTTCAGAGGAAGTGTAGCAGAGAAGCGAAGGCTTCGTTACCTTCTTCTTCTTAGACCCCTTCTTAGTGCCTCGATCCCGCAAATATTGCCCTTCCACCAGCTCATCTCGAATTTCCTGCAGGTCTTGAAGCGCCGCCGTCTGCAGCTGCAGGAACACCTGCTCGAAGTAGGCGGTTTCCTCTTCCGTTATCCGAATCTGCTCCTCGACGGCAAGCAGGCTGTTCTTCTGCTTGTTGTACTTCCGGAAATATCGCTGCGCGTTCTCCGAAGGGGTCATAAGCGGATCAAGCTCAATCGTAATCGGAAGCTGTTCTTCGTCATAGTAGTTAATGACTTCGATTGCCGTATCGCCTTTGCTAATCGAGTGCATGTAGGCCGTTAACAGCTCGCCTAACACGCGATATCGGTCAGCGCCCTTAGCCTCCTCGATCGTATCCTTCAGCTTCTCCAGCTTGATCTTATTCTTCGCAACCTCGTTCTGAACGAATTTGATCAGATCGGATGCGCGCTGCTTAACGGTGTCGCGCTCTGCCTTATCGCCGTAATAGGCTTCAAGGCAAGAGCTGATAGAGTCGAAGCTAGCGGATTCGCCTTCATATCGAGTCAGTTCAGTTACGGAGAAGTAGGACTTGCCGCTTCTCGTTTCCGTTACGATATTCGGGGTATAACGGTCATCGCGGAAGGCAGACATCATCTCGTTGAATGAGCCCCATATTGCAGAAGGCGTCAGTGCTTCCGCGGTGTGGACGGCGTCCGCCTTCGCGGCGCGGTGCACAATCTCACCTGCAAGGAGCGGGCTAATGCCGCCGAATGAAGCGACAAGACGCTTGTCAGGCGCTTCGGTGCCTTCAGCTTGGTCCCAGGCGCCGCGAAATGCATCTTCTGTCGTGACGGTAATCGGGTCGACTTTATGCTGCTCCGGAGGCGTCGTATACGCAGCGCCAGGCATGACGACACGATAGCTGCTTAGCGCAGGGGTTACGTGATGGATGCCATCGTGAATAGCTCCAGTTGCAGGGTCCAGCAAAATAATATTGCTGTGCCGTCCCATAATTTCGATGACGATGCGTTTGAACGACAAATCGCCTAGTTCATCGCGCTGCCGGACATCGATATGGATGACGCGCTCTCTGCCTGGCTGTGTAATGGATTCGATCACAGCGCCTTCGCAATATTTGCGCATGAGCATACAGAACATCGGTGCTTCCTGCGGATTGATGAAGGAAGCTTCTGTCCAATGTACGCGCGGGTACGTAGGATTCGCCGATAAGAGCAGCTTGCCAGGTGTCGACCCGCCGCGAATTTGTACGACAAGATCATGAGGAGTGGGCTGATGAATTTTATGAATGCGGCTGCCGACGCACGATTGAAGCTCGTGCACGACAGCTCGTATAACGATACCGTCCATAGACATGGTAGTTGGAATCTCCTTTAGCTCTAGCGTCTTCCTCCTATCATGCCATAGTCAAGCGAAAAACTTAAGCCCTAGGCTGGGATAATTTGCGGATTGTCCGAATAGATTGGAGGCAGGAAGGCTGTCCGCCTGTGCAACGGCATTGTCGGCGATTCGGCTTATCGCGGGAGGGAGATTATTCGCATGGATCAGAACAGATGGCATCAATTGCCAACGGAGACGCTGGAGCAATCGTTAGGCTGCGATACGGCTCGCGGGCTGACGGGGGCGACGGCGGAGGAACGGCTGAGGCAGTATGGCCACAATGAGCTGTCCGAGGGGGCTCGTATTTCACCGCTGTTATTGTTCCTGAATCAGTTCAAAGATTTCATGGTGCTCGTCTTAATGGGCGCAACGCTTATTTCCGGCTTGCTCGGCGAGTTCCTTGATGCTATTACGATTGTGGCCATTATCGTATTGAATGCAGTGCTTGGCTTCGTGCAAGAGTTTCGAGCAGAGCGCTCGCTGCGTGCGCTCAAGGCATTGTCGGCGCCAACGGCGAAGGTCGTTCGCGACGGGGAAACAATCGTAGTGCCTGCTAGCGAGCTTGTACCTGGTGATTTGATCGTGCTGGAGAGCGGGGACCGGGTCCCTGCGGATATTCGGTTCATTCAAGCGAACAGCTGTTATGCGGAGGAGTCGGCTCTCACCGGCGAATCCGTACCGGTAGGCAAGCATGCGAATCCGATATCGGAATCAGAGCTGCCGCTGGGCGATCAGCGTAACATTGGCTTCATGGGTACGATGCTTACAGGCGGGACAGGCAAAGGGGTTGTCATCCGCACCGGGATGGAAACCGAAATGGGGCGCATTGCCGACCTCATTCAAAAAACAGAAGAAATGGAAACGCCGCTACAACGGCGGCTGGAGCAGCTTGGCAAAATATTGATTATCGTCGCTGTAGCGTTGACGATCGTCGTCGTCATCGCGGGTATTATGCACGGACAGCCGGCCTACGGCATGTTCTTGGCTGGCGTGAGTCTCGCTGTTGCCGCCATTCCCGAAGGTCTGCCGGCTATCGTTACGATCGCACTGGCGCTCGGCGTGCAGCGTATGATTAAGCGCAAGGCAATCGTCCGCAAGCTTCCTTCCGTTGAGACGCTAGGCTGCGCGTCCGTTATTTGCTCCGACAAGACAGGTACGCTGACGCAGAACAAAATGACCGTCACCGGCGTCTGGCTCAGCGGCCGTGCGATTCAAATTACTGGCGAGGGCTACGAGCCTGTCGGCGAAGCGTACGAGCATGGCAAGCCTGTCGATCCGAAGCATGACCAATCGCTTAGACGTCTGCTGCAAATCGCCGCTTTGTGTAACAATGCCGAGGTCGTTCGGTCTGCAGAAACAGAGGACAAGGCCGTCAAGCGGAAGAAAGTCGAAGAGCGCAAGGAAGAATGGCAGCTGAAAGGCGATCCGACCGAAGGTGCGCTGACTGTATTGGCAGCCAAATTAGGAATGTCTGCGAAGTCGCTGGAGCCGCTGTATCAACGCATAGCCGAATTTCCATTTGACTCGGAGCGCAAACGGATGTCTGTCATCGTCTCGCATCAAGGCGGCAGATTGGTATGTGCCAAAGGCGCACCGGATTTGCTCATGGAGCAGTGCAATTATGTGCTGTGGGATGACAAGGTCATGCCATTCACCGCAACGCTTAAGCGCAAAGTAGCGGAAGCTTCAGAGCAGATGGCAGGCTCAGCGCTTCGCGTCCTCGGGTTTGCCTATCGGGATTTGCGTTCGCATGACAGCTGCGAAACGACGGAAGAAGCGGAGTCGCAGTTAATTTTTGCCGGACTGACGGGCATGATCGATCCTCCTCGCAAAGAGGTGCGTGAAGCGATTGCGACCTGCCGCCGTGCCGGTATCAAGACGGTCATGATTACAGGCGATCATCAGTTGACGGCTGAGGCCATCGCAAATCAGTTAGGCATTATGCCGCGCGGGGGCATGGCTATAAGCGGCCGCGAACTTGCGCAGATGGATGACGACAAGCTCGATAAGATGTCGGACAACATTTATGTGTATGCCCGCGTTTCGCCGGAGCATAAGCTTCGCATCGTGAAGTCGTTGCAGCGGCAGGGGCATGTCGTGGCCATGACCGGTGATGGCGTTAACGATGCGCCAGCGATCAAGGCAGCGGATATCGGCATCGCGATGGGTATCTCGGGTACGGACGTTTCGAAGGAAGCATCTGCGCTCATCCTGAGCGATGACAACTTCGCTACGATCGTGGCAGCGATTGAAGAGGGTCGGAATATTTACGAGAACATCCGCAAATTTATCCGTTATCTTCTCGCTTCGAACGTAGGCGAAATTCTAACGATGTTCCTGGCGATGATGGCGGGGCTTCCGCTTCCGCTCATCCCGATTCAAATTCTGTGGGTAAACCTCGTAACAGACGGTCTGCCGGCGATGGCGCTTGGCGTCGATCAGGCAGAGAAGGACTTGATGAAGACGCAGCCTCGTTCAGCGACGGAGAGCATATTCGCAAGGCGTTTGGGTTGGAAAATCATCAGCCGCGGCATTCTGATCGGCGTCTGTACGCTTGGCGCATTCTGGCTCACCTTGTCCAAGGCACCTGGAGACGCGGGCCAGCTCGTGCTCGCGCAGACGGTCGCATTCGCAACGCTCGTGCTCGCCCAGCTCATTCATGTGTTCGACTGCCGCAGCTCTCGTTCGATCTTCCATCGCAATCTGCTGCAGAACAAATATCTCGTATTTGCCGTGTTGTCTTCGCTCGTGCTGATGCTTGGCGTATTGTATCTGAAGCCGCTCCAGCCGGTATTCAAGACGGTGCCGCTCGACTTCCGCGAATGGTGCCTCGTGTTCGTGGCGGCTGGCATTCCGACGTTCGTTATGGGCATCGGCAGTGTTCTCAGCTCCGGCCGTAAGAAGTCCAAGACGAAGTGGAGCCCAACGGGCAAACACTCCACAGCTAGATAACAAACATGCAGCCTCCTGCAGCTACAGCAGGGGGCTGTGCTGTTGTTATCGACTAGCGGAATAGTGCAAATGAAAGTGCAATTAGAGAATGGAGTCCGGCCTGTTAATCCATTATGCTAGTACCAAAAATGTCGATAGCTGCTCGGTAGCGGCTGTATTCATGACTTGCAGAAGGGAACGATTACTATGGAATTTGTGAAAATGCACGGACTTGGCAATGACTTCATCGTTGTCGCAGGAGAGCAGGCGCTGCCTGACAATGCATCGGAGCTGGCGATCGAACTATGCAATCGCTTCTTCGGCATCGGTGCGGATGGACTTGTTTATATTCTGCCTAGCGAGCAGGCGGATTTCCGCATGCGCATCATTAACTCCGACGGTTCGGAGGCGGAGCAGTGCGGCAATGCGATTCGCTGTGTATCCAAATATGTGTACGACAACAAGCTGATCGACCGTACGAATATTACGATCGAGACGCTTGGCGCAGGCGTGCAGCCTGTACAGCTTAACGTGAAGGACGGCGTAGTAGAAACGGTGCGCGTAGACATGGGCGAACCGATTCTCAGCGGATTGAAAGTTCCAACGACGATCGATGCGGAACGCGTAATCGAGCAGCGCCTTGAAGTGGACGGAAGAGCGTTCACATTCACGGCTGTATCAATGGGCAACCCGCACTGCGTTATCTACGTGGATGACGCGGTTAATTTTGATCTAGCAGCATGGGGTCCAAAAATTGAAACGCATCCGACGTTCCCGCGTAAAACGAATGTAGAGTTCGTCACGGTTAACTCTCGTTCGCATACGGATATGCGCGTATGGGAGCGCGGCGCTGGACCGACGCTCGCATGCGGCACCGGTGCATGTGCAACGGCTGTTTCTTCCGTACTGAATGGTCTGACAGACCGTAATGTGACGGTATCGTTGAAAGGCGGCGACCTGTTCATCGAGTGGAACGAGGCCGACAATCATGTGTATATGACGGGCCCAGCGGCGGTTGTGTTCGCAGGACAGCTCTAAAAAGTACAAGTTTGAGAATTAAGAATAGGTGGGGTCGGGCAGCCGATCCCATTCTTCATGCTCTATGAAATATTGCGTGCCGTCGCCTCACCCGTACGAGGACGATGAGCCATAAGTGGAGCATTTGGTCGAATTTCGTTGTTTTTCGCCGATATTCAGCCGATTTATTCAAAAATAGCTTGTGAGATGCATGGAAATCCTTTAGAATAGATAAACAATGCACTTGCCATGCCAGTGTGAGAGTATGAGCGCCTCTGAATTCGTCAACACTAGTGCAGGGCTCTGCCAAACCTTTCAATTTTTCCGGCAGCCGGGACTTGCTCGTTCCGAATCTTAGCAAGCATTTTTCATACGTACACAGTTGCATGTGAAGGACCGGAGGGGGAAGTTGAGATGGCAATCAAGCTTATCAATATCGGATTCGGCAATATCGTGTCCGCCAATCGGATCATCTCGATCGTCAGTCCGGAATCGGCACCGATCAAGAGAATTATCCAAGAGGCACGGGATCGTCATATGTTGATTGATGCAACATACGGTCGCCGGACGCGTGCGGTCATCATTACAGATAGCGATCATGTCATTCTGTCTGCCGTGCAGCCAGAGACTGTGGCACATCGTCTGTCTGCCAAAGATGACGATAATGACGAATAGTACGGGGAGTCTTATGAACAGAGGATTATTAATCGTTTTGTCCGGGCCTTCCGGAGTTGGCAAAGGAACGGTGTGCGCAAGCTTGCGTCATCGTATGCCGGAGCTCGTTTATTCCGTATCTGCGACGACTCGCAGCCCGCGGCAAGGCGAGATTAATGGTATCAATTATTTCTTCAAATCGCAGGAACAATTTCAGGATATGATCGCGAATGACGCGCTGTTGGAATGGGCCGAGTATGTCGGCAATTATTACGGCACGCCGCGTGATTTTGTCGATCGCACGCTTGCTTCGGGCAAGGATATCATTCTTGAAATTGAAGTGCAAGGCGCGCTCAAGGTGAAACAGAAGTTCCCAGAGGGCGTGTTTGTTTTCTTGATGCCTCCTTCACTCGATGAGCTGAAGTCGCGCATTACAGGCCGTGGAACGGAGAATGCAGACGTTATCGATCACCGAATGACAGTTGCGGTCGAAGAGATGAACTTGCTTCGTCATTACGACTATGCAGTTGTGAATGATGAGATCGATGCTGCATGCCAGCGAATCCAAAGCATCATTACTGCGGAGCATTGCCGCGCAGATCGGTTGTTGACTGAGCTGCCGCAAATGCCTGCAGCTTCAGAGAAAGCATAGATGAGGTGAGAGGATATGCTGTATCCATCCATTGATGAAATGATCGAGAAAGTAGACAGCAAATACAAGCTGGTTGTGGCGGCATCCCGTCGCGCGCGTATGCTGCGCGAGGGCGCAAAGCCGGAAATTCGCAATGCGAAGTCGCACAAACAGGTTGGCGTAGCGCTCGAAGAGATTTACCATGACATGCTCGTGGTTGAATCGGTCGAGGTTCCACCGTCCAATAAGTAAGATCGGCAGAGGCGAGTGGGCTGCCGGCGATATCGCATGCAAGCTCGCTCTATATTGGCCGAACAGAACGGCAGAAAAAGTGACAACCGGATTGCGGTTGTTATTTTTTTGTTTTCGGAAGGGAGCGATCTTCGGATGAAAGGGAAAACGATTGTACTCGGAATCACGGGCGGCATCGCCGCTTACAAGGGCGCTGCGCTGTGCAGCAAATTGACGCAGGCAGGCTTCGATGTGCACGTTATGATGTCGGAGGGAGCAACGCAATTCATCACGCCGCTTACGCTTCAGGCGCTGTCGCGCAATCCGGTCCACGTTGGAGTTTTCGACGAGAAGGATCCGGGAGTCATCACGCATATCGACTTGGCTGATCGCGCGGATCTGATTCTTGTCGCGCCGGCGACGGCGAATATGATCGCGAAGATGGCGCATGGGCTTGCGGACGATATGCTCAGCTCGACGCTGCTCGCAGCGACTTGTCCCGTTGTCGTTGCTCCTGCGATGAATGTACATATGTACGAGCATCCGGCGGTTCAGCACAATCTTCGGCTGCTTGCCGAGCGGGGGGTCCGCTTCATCGAGCCGGAGACCGGGCAATTGGCTTGCGGTTATGTGGCCAAGGGGCGTCTGGCTGAGCCGGAGTCGATCGCAGCGATCGTAAGCGATATGTTGGTCGAATCTGCGCGCAAGCCGCTTGCTGGAAAGAAGGTGCTCATTACAGCTGGCGGAACCGTCGAACGTCTGGATCCGGTCCGCTATTTGACGAACGATTCCTCTGGCAAAATGGGCTTTGCTCTCGCAGCGGCTGCGCGTGATTACGGCGCTGAGGTAACAGTCGTCGCTGCGAAAACGTCGTTTAGGGTGCCAGATGGCGTTTCTTTTATACGCGTCGAATCGGCACAACAGATGCTTGAGGCAGTGTTGTCGCGGTTCGAGCAGTCGGACCTTGTCATTAAGTCGGCAGCTGTGGCCGATTATCGGCCAGCTGTACGTGCCGATTCCAAGATCAAGAAGAGCGGTGATCGGATCATGCTCGAGCTGGTCAAAACAACCGATATCTTGCAGACGCTTGGTGAACGCAAAACGTCGCAATTTCTGATCGGCTTCGCTGCGGAGACTGGCGATCTGGATCATTATGCGATGGACAAGCTCCAGCGCAAACGGTGTGACCTGCTCGTAGCCAACGATGTGAGCGAAGATGGCGCAGGCTTCAATTCGGATACGAACATTATTCGAGTGTATGACAAAGGCGGTCTGGTAGAAGCGCTTCCGATCATGTCCAAGCTCGATGCTGCGCGCCGCGTACTGAAGTTGGCGTCAGAACGGATGGGACAGATGGAGGCCGGGGAGGTGCGCGAATGATCGCGCGCGTCATTGTTGACGTGCCGAGCCGCCAGACGGATCGGCCATTTGATTATGAAGTGCCGCAGGAGCTTCAAGGCTGGATAGAACCTGGGAGCCGCGTAGGCGTACCTTTTGCGGGACGGGTGCTGCAAGGCTTCGTTATCGGTCTTGCTCCGCTGGATACAGCAGAAGTGGACCGATCGCGGCTGAAGCCGGTTGCCGAGCTACTTGATCCGCTGCCGCCGCTGCGACCTGATCTTATCGAGCTCGCTGAATGGGTGAGCGACAAGTACTGCTGCACGATGATTGCAGCGCTGCAAGCAATGCTTCCGGCTGCGCTCAAAGGCAAGGCGGAGCGGCATGTTCGCTGGAGCGAAGCGTTCGAAGCGAGCGAGCCCGCCGCTGCTGAGGCGGTGCTGCTGCCGGAGGGCATGCGGGAATGGCTGAAGCGAAGCGGGGCGGTTAAGCTTGAAGCGCTTCGTGAACGATTCCCGGACGGAGCGGAATACGTGAAGGCAGCGATACGGCTTGGACTGCTCGAGGAGCGGGTAGCCATTCGCGACAAAGTGAGCATTCGCAAAGTGCTGACCGTGTTTCCGCCGGACGATCGGGAGGCAGCGGAGCAGGCAATGGAGCAGTGGCCTGCACGAGCGGCGAAGCAGCGCGACATTCTTGTTCATATGCTAAGTGTCGATGCTCCGGTTCCGATGCAGCAGTTGGTTGCGGATACGGGATCATCGGCCTCCGTTGTGAAGGCTGTCGCCGACAAGGGCTGGCTTACCATTCGAGAGGTCGAGACCGAGCGCGATCCGTACGCCGGGCGTATGTTTAAGAAGACGGAGCCATTGACGTTGACGGAAGGCCAAGCTCAGGTGCTGGAGCAGATCGCTAAATCCGTCCATGCGCGCGAGCCGAAGCCGTTTCTCCTTCACGGGGTAACAGGCAGCGGCAAGACAGAAGTTTACTTGCAAGCGATTCAAGAGTGTCTGGATATGGATCGGCAGGCAATTGTTCTTGTTCCAGAGATTTCGCTCACGCCGCAGATGGTCGAACGCTTCAAAGGAAGGTTCGGTGATGCGGTAGCCGTTCTGCATAGCCGACTGTCGCATGGCGAGAAGTATGATGAATGGCGCAAAATCCGCGAGCGCCGCGCTCAAGTAGCGGTAGGCGCTCGATCGGCAATCTTCGCGCCGTTCGAATCGATCGGCTTGATCATCATCGATGAAGAGCATGAATCGAGCTATAAGCAGGAAGAAAGTCCGAAATATCACGCACGAGACGTTGCGGTGAAGCGGGCAAGACAACACGGCGCCGCCGTTGTACTTGGTTCTGCGACGCCGTCGCTTGAATCGTATGCGGCAGCAACGGCTGTCCGATCCCCTCATGCGGCGGGCAGCGGCGCCTTCGCCGCGCCAGCCCTGCTGTCGATGCCAGGACGCGTGGCGGATCGTCCGATGCCGCCGGTTGAAGTGATCGATATGCGCGGGGAGCTGCAGGGGGGCAATCGATCGATGTTCAGCCGCAGGCTGTATGAAGCGCTCGCCGATCGGCTGGAGCGGGGAGAACAATCCGTGCTGCTGCTCAATCGGCGCGGTTATTCAACCTTCGTCATGTGCCGCTCATGCGGCTACACGGCGATGTGTCCGCACTGCGACATCTCGCTGACGTATCACCAGAAGACACGGCTGCTTCGCTGCCACTATTGCGGTCACTCCGAAGGCGCACCTGCGAAGTGCCCGTCATGCGAGAGTGAACATATCCGATTCTTCGGTACAGGAACGCAGCGAGTCGAGGAAGAGCTGGTGAAGCTGTTCCCAGGTATACGCGTCATCCGAATGGATGTTGATACGACGACGGAGAAGGGCTCGCATGAGAAGTGGCTGAAGCTGTTCGGCGAGCGGAAGGCGGATGTCCTGCTTGGCACGCAGATGGTTGCGAAAGGATTGGATTTTCCGTACGTAACGTTGGTTGGTGTTATAGCAGCGGATACTTCGCTCCATCTTCCTGATTTCCGTTCAGCGGAGAGGACGTTCCAACTGCTGACACAGGTGGCAGGACGGGCGGGACGCCATGAACTGCCGGGCGAGGTCGTCATCCAGTCCTACGCGCCGGAGCACTATGCCATTCAGACGGCCCAGCATCACGACTACGAGTCGTTCGTACGAGAAGAGCTGATGCATCGCAGGGCGATGGGTTACCCGCCTTATTGTCGGCTTATTCTGATCACGATGTCGCATGAACAGCTGCCGATGCTGACCGATGTCGGAGAAAAATTCGCGCAGCGACTTCGCGACGCGGCTGGCGCAGCGGGCGTTTATGGCAGGGTGGATGGATCCAGCGGTCCGAAAGCGCTGGACGTGCTGGGGCCAGTCGCCTCGCCGATCGCGCGGATGAAAGATCGCTACCGTTTTCAATGTATGATAAAATATCGTGGAAACGTCGATGCAACCGGGCTGCTTAATAAGACGCTTCAGCCTTTCCTGCAAGGGACGGAAGGACGCGGGGTACAGTTCGGAATTGATGTAGATCCTCATATGATTTTATAAGATAAATAGCGTTAGACGGCGAATGCGCCGCATTGGCTCCATTATTAGAACAACAGAACAACATTCATCTAAGAAGGAAGGGAAACTTCATGGCTATTCGTATTATTGTAAAAGATCCAGATCCGGTTTTGCGTGAGGTTGCGAAGGAAGTAACGAAATTCACGCCGAACCTGCATAAGCTGCTCACCGATATGGCGGCAACGATGTATGACGCAGAAGGCGTTGGCCTTGCTGCACCTCAGATCGGCATTTCGAAACGCGTTATCGTCGTCGATGTCGGCGATGAGAACGGATTGATCGAGATGGTTAACCCTGTCATCACGTATAGCGAGGGCGAACAGTACGGACCGGAAGGCTGCCTTAGCATTCCGAACTTGAACGGCGACGTAAGTCGGTTCAACCGGGTGAAAGTGGCGGGTCAAGACCGTAATGGCAACCCGTTCGAGGTCGATGCTGTCGGCTATCTGGCGCGTGCGTTCCAGCACGAAGTCGACCACCTGAACGGCATTCTGTTTACCGATATCGCTGAGAACGTATTCGATATTACGAAACAACAGCAGCAGCGCCGGCGCAAGGACGGAGAGTGAGCCTTACAATGAAAATCGTGTTTATGGGAACGCCGTCGTTCGCGGTCCCGTCGCTTGAACGCGTGCTGGAGGGCGGCCATGAAGTGGTCGCCGTCTTCACGCAGCCGGATCGTCCAAAAGGGAGAAAACGCGAGCTTACGCCCCCTCCTGTGAAAGAGGCAGCGCTAAGCCATGGCATTCCTGTCTACCAACCGGAACGGATGCGCAGCGAAGAAGCAGTCAAGCTGGTTGAATCGCTCAAGCCGGATCTGATCGTAACCGCTGCTTATGGACAAATTCTGCCGCGCGCCGTGCTCGAAGTGCCGCCGCTTGGCTGCATTAATGTACATGGCTCGCTGCTGCCTCAATACCGCGGCGGGGCACCGATTCAACGCTCGATCATCAACGGCGAGTCCGTTACGGGCGTCACGATCATGTACATGGCAGAAGGGCTGGACACAGGCGATATGATCAGCCGTGTCGAGGTGGCGATCGAGGACGCGGACACGTCCGGTACGTTGTTCGAGAAGCTGAGCATCGCAGGTGCAGAGCTGCTGGCGGACACACTGCCTCTGATCGAAGCGGGCAATGTCACGGCCGTGCCGCAGGTGCATGAAGATGCAACCTACGCGCCGAACCTGTCGCGCGAGGATGAGCGCATCGATTGGTCCCGCAGCGCGCGTCAGCTGTTCAATCAAGTGCGTGGACTGTCGCCGATGGCAGGCGCTTTCACACTTTGGAACGGGGAGCCGTTCAAAGTGTGGCGCTGCGTCGTAGAGTCTACAGAAACGGCTGCTGGCAGCGAGCATGCACCAGGCACTGTGTTGTCCGCTGATCCGGAAGGCATCGTTGTACAGACGGGCACGGGCACGCTTCGTCTGCTTGATATACAGCCGGCAGGCAAACGTACGATGCCGGCAGCTGAATGGCTGAAAGGCGCTAGACTCGAGCGTGGGCAACGGTTCGGCGGTGAAGTGCAATGAATAACAGCACAACAGGGGGCGGCACAGTCGGAAACGGCAAACGCCCTGCGAATAGATTGAATACGAAGAATCGTCCAACGGGTGCTGCGGGAGCTGGCAAGAAGCCAAGTGCTAAGCCGAATGGCGGCGGCGGTCAAGGGGCATCGCCAAAGCGACGTCCAGCAACCGCACGCGAAGTAGCGCTCGATGTGCTTGTTAAGGTAGAGAAGGAGCAGGCGTTCAGCAACCTTGTGTTGAATTCGGCGCTGCAGCATGCAGAGCTGTCTCGTCCGGATGCCGGCCTCGCAACGGAGCTTGTCTACGGTACGATTCAGCGCAAGCTGTCGCTCGATTACGCGCTTGCTGAGCTGGCGTCCAAAGGGCTCTCGAAGCTGGAACCGTGGGTTCTTCAGCTGCTTCGGCTCAGCGCGTATCAAATCTTGTTCCTCGACCGCGTTCCCGCACATGCTGCGGTGAACGAAGCGGTCACCATCGCGAAGCGGCGTGGACATGCCGGTATTTCCGGCATGGTGAACGGGATGCTTCGCAACCTCATCCGGCGCCGCGACGAGCTGTCGCCGATCGCTGTGGCGGGCCAGCCAGGGCTTAGCCCGGCCCGCCGAATCTCGCTCCGCCACTCGTATCCCGAGTGGCTCGCCGCACGCTGGATCGCCGCCTATGGCGAAGCGGCGGCGGAGCGCATCTGCGCGGCTGGCAATGAGCCGCCGCGCAGATGCGC
>NZ_BTCK01000079.1:0-13972 GCF_033239625.1 Paenibacillus sp. CCS19 | reverse complement strand
TATTTTTGTATTCTGAAACACCAGTTATAGCGTAGGGTTGACAAGTTTCGTTCATATCAGCGAACGGAAGAACATTCACCTGCGGAGCGACCGCACGCACAGCAATTTCTTTCTAAATCATTTTAGTTCTGAAGCTCTTTATTTTCTCAAGCACTATTTTCTAAACCACAACCTCACGTCGTCCCGCAACTTTCATTAATACCCACGCCACACCTACCGGCAGCACCAGATATACAATTGCAGCAAGCACATTCACCGCCGCCCCGATCATAAACAAATCAAACGACATCAGCACCGTATCCAATATCGCATGCGTAAATACCGCCGTAATAAAGCCGAAACGAATAAAAATCCAGCAGAAGAGAAGACCTACAATCGTAAGTTCAATCAACCGGCTGTATGCCGGAAACACCGGATACGACACATGCCCCAGCGCCCAAATAATCGTCGGCACCAGACAGCCTAAGAATCGCCGCTTGAACAGCCGCTCGAAGACGGCGATACCGAACAATCGATACAACGCTTCTTCTGAAATCGCCGCGCACCAAGCGAGCAGCGGGAATAGCAGCGGCAGCATCATATTATAAGGCGAAGATTCAACGCTTGTCGTCGACCACGAGCCGATGGACCTATCCAGACCTAGGAGCAGAATCGTCTGTGCGCCCAGCAGCGCGAAAGCGAGAGGATACGATATTTTCATCGATCGCCATACGTGACTGCCATATCCCTGCTCACCGTAGCGAAGCCATAGCGGCTTACCGAGCCTGCGCCATAAGCCGTCCCCGCTGACAAGACTGAACCAGATGGCAAGTCCCATGAGCACGGTGAAGATGTTGGAGATGATGAGGCCGCCAGCCGTCAGCGCCTCTGTATTCGGACGTGCGCCAAGCGTCGCGCGGATGCCGTCAGCCATGTTGTAGTTATTCACGATATAGAAGCCGAGGAACAGCAGGCAGAGCGCCAGGCCGCGGCGGAACAAAGCGATTTTGCGAATACGAATTGCCGTTATAATAGCCAGCAGAAACAACAGAGCATTCATCAGCATGCTGCCGTACAGAGACAACGTGCTTGCCAGATTTTTCTGCTTCTGAACGTATGATGTGTAGCTGTCAGGCGCACGGAATTTAGGGTCGTATTTCATAATAACCGGCTTGGAAGCCGAAGCGGGCCAATCAACCGTTACTTTAACCGTTAGCGCAGCATCACCGATGGAATAGCCTTTAGGCTGGATCGTGACGACATTGCCAGCTACTTTCGCATCTTTCAAGTCGGAGAGGCGGAAGCCGCTGGTGGATACAGCCGCTTGACGTGCGGTCATCAATCGGGACCAGTCCGACAGATAGCGGTCTTTGGCCTTCGTTCCCGTATTCGCAGGCAAGTATGTCCAGCCGGTTACTTGTCCGTTCTCCATATGTACCTGAACGAACAATGTGCCGGAATTCATCGTAAGCTCGGTCTGGAACGTATCGGTCGGAAACTTGCTGTCGTAGGTTTTGCCATAGGTGTCGAGCTGGTGTTCCTTCGATAAATAGCCGTACAGCATGCTGTCAGACTGATGTACGGTATGCGTGCCGCTGATTGGCTCGTTGAATCTGGACTTGGCGAAGGCGATTGCTTTGGCGGCGGCCTCTTCGCGTGTTAAGACTGGAGATGATTCCGCGTTTCCGCTGTCGGATGAAGGAACGAAGAGCGGTACGATTTGCAGCAGCAGGAAAATAATGAGGCCAAGCAGGCCGACGAACATGATCGAGCGGGGAATGCGCTGCGGCAGCAGCGGATAATCAGACATAAGGCCCTCCTTGTATGCCGTTAGCGGCAGCGGCTTGTATCGCTTCGGAATGAAACTTTTACTTCGTATGAGGTTGTCGGTGACGCCGTTTCACCTTGCTACTTTAGCATATGATCGCTTGGCCGAGCCAATGTCTCGATCGAGACGCTGAAAAAAAGCAGATAACAGTCGCAAGCGCGTAAAATAACGATCAGCGTCCAGCTAATGACAAGCTTGCCGCATAGATTCGTTTTTTTTCGGTGTAAATCGCCTCAATTGGAGGTAAATCCTTGTTGGTGTCGTTCTCCTATTCGCTATATAATTTGATACATTGCTTAACATTAATCAAATATTCAACAGCCGAATTTCCGAAGGAAAACGGGGGAACCATACTGTTGCCGTCTATGCAGACGCTGCCGATTCATCGGCCGTACGCGGCAACTTGGGGTGAATTCAGCATAAGGGAGGTCGAAGTGCCTTGCCTCAAGCTGATAGGGCGATCTATCCGGGCCCGAATCCGACAGCTAACCTCGTAGGCTGCATGGACAGAACTCATCGCAGACGGCATTGGGTTTCCAATGTCTTTTTTGTGCGCTTAGACAAGTCTGTTCATGGGATATGGAGAGGATAATGATGCACAAGGTTAACAAAAGAAAGCTGTTCAATTGGTCGCCGCCGCGCATTCTGGTAACGGGTTTCGCGCTAATTATTTTGCTGGGCGGACTGCTGCTCTCCCTTCCGATCTCCAATACGGACGGACAATATTTGCGCTACTTGGACGCCGTATTCACCGCAACATCTGCAACCTGTGTGACGGGACTCGTTGTGGTTGATACCGGCACGCATTTTACTACATTTGGCCAAATCGTTCTTATTGTATTAATCCAGATTGGCGGTTTAGGCTTCATGACAATGGCGACGTTAATCGCGCTCGTGCTGCGTAAGCGAATCTCGCTGAAGGAACGACTTGTGCTCCAGGAAGCAATGAATCAGTCGAACATGGAAGGGATCGTAAGGCTGATCCGCAAGGTGATCGTTTATTCGCTCGCCATTGAGGGAACAGGCGCTGTACTGTTCGCCATTCGGTTCGCTGCAGATATGCCGCTGGGCCGAGCCATCTACTATGGGATATGGCATGCAATTTCCATGTTTAACAATGCTGGCTTCGACTTATTCGGCGGGTTCCGAAGCTTGACCATGTATGTCGGGGACCCGATCGTGAACATAACCGCAATGGGACTTATTATTCTTGGTGGACTTGGCTTCGTCGTTATGTCCGATCTGATTGAATACCGTAACAACAAAAGGCTGTCGCTGCATTCTAAGGTTGTACTCACCATGACAGGCTTTCTGCTCGTCATTGGTACGATCGTCATCTTCATCTTCGAGTTCTCTAATAAACAGACCTTGGGATCGCTGGATTGGGGAGCCAAGATATGGGCCGCCATGTTCCAGTCCGTTACGCCGCGCACTGCAGGTGCGAATACGATCGATATCGGCGTCATGCGGCAGGCAACCATCTTCTTCATGGTCATCCTGATGTTTATCGGCGCATCGCCTGGCTCGACTGGCGGCGGCATCAAGACGACGACCTTCACAACGCTGATCGGCGCCGTGATTGCGATGATCCGCGGCAAGGAAGATATCGTATTGTTCAAATTCCGTCTGGCACGCGAGAGGATCTTCAAGGCGTTGACCATTACGATGCTGTCGCTCGTGCTTGTCATTGTCGTCACCATGTTGTTGTCGGCAACGGAAGACCGGGAGTTCCTACGGCTGCTGTTCGAGGCGACATCAGCTTTCGGCACGGTAGGCTTGTCTACAGGCATCACGCCATCGCTTAGTGATTTTGGCAAAATAATAATAAGCCTTACGATGTTTGCTGGCCGGCTTGGACCACTTACACTTGCGTACGCGCTTGGGCCGAAGGCAGAGAAGGATCTGTACCGTCATCCAGAAGGCAAAATCATTATTGGTTAATAAATAGATAAGAGGTAGGAGAAACCAAATGAAACAATTCGTTATTATCGGTCTGGGCCGCTTCGGCTCCAGCCTTGGCAAGGAGCTTGTCCAACTGGGCTATGAGGTACTCGGCATCGACAAGAATGAAGAGACGGTCGATGACATGAGCCGTGTGTTGACACACGTCGTAGCCGCAGATGCGACAGATGAGGAGACGCTGCGCGCACTAGGTGTTCGCAACTTCGACTGCGGTATCGTTGCCATCGGCGATGATATTCAATCGAGCATACTGGCTACGATTCAATTGAAGGACATTGGCGTAAAGTCGGTTGTTGCGAAGGCATTAAGCGAATTGCATGGCCGAGTATTGGAGAAGCTTGGGGTTGACCGCGTTATCTATCCAGAACGGGATATGGGCATCCGTGTTGCGCATCAGCTTGTGTCGCCGAATCTGCTCGACTACATTGAACTGTCTAAGGACTATACGATCGCGGAGCTTGCGGTACCGAACTGCCTCAATGGCAAGTCGCTGCAGGATATTAATACGAGAGCGCGTTATGGCTGCAGCATCGTCGCGATCAATAAGCCCAAAGGCGGCGTCATTATCGCGCCAACTGCCAATGAAGTATTGGCGGAGAAAGACGTTATGGTCGTCATCGGCACGAACAAACAAATCGAACAATTCGAAGAGGCGATCGTGCGATAGCTTCATTCCACGCACTCAAAGCGCGTTAGCTGCTGGAGGAAATTATGTCACATCAAGCATTACTTGCTATTGCAATCTTTCTGTTAGCATACGGGTTTATTATTTCAGAGAAAATTCATCGTACGATACTCGCCATGATTGGCGGATTGCTGATGGTTGCAGTCGGTATTGTCGATCAGGAAACGGCGCTTCATCATATCGACTTCAATACGCTGGGGCTGCTCATCGGTATGATGATCATCGTATCGATCACAGCGGATACAGGCTTGTTCAAGTACATTGCGATTAAGGCTGCGAAGAAAGCAAAGGGCAGTCCGATTCGAATCCTGATATCGCTTGCCGTCATAACGGCAGCTGCCTCTGCTTTTCTCGATAATGTAACGACAGTACTGCTTATCGTGCCAGTTACGTTTAGCATTACGCGCCAGTTAGCCGTATCCCCGTTTCCGTTTCTTATCAGTCAGATTCTCGCATCGAATGTGGGGGGGACGGCAACGCTCATCGGCGACCCGCCGAATATTATGATCGGCAGCGCTGTTGAGGAATTGACGTTTATGGCGTTCATTACGAATTTGGCGCCAATTGTCGTCATCGTCATGGCAAGCTACATACCTTTGTTCGCGCTGATGTTCAGGAAGCAGCTGCAAACGTCAGAGGAACGCAAGAAGTCGATCATGGAACTAAGAGTAAGCGGTCTTATTACGGATCAGCGTCTGCTAATCAAATGTTTAGCGGTGCTGGGGGCTGTGATCATCGGCTTTTTCTTGCACCAATCGCTGCACTTGGAATCCGCAACGGTTGCGCTGGCGGGTGCATTCCTGCTGCTTCTCATTTCCGGGGAGAATCAGATGGAGCAGGCTATCAGCAAGGTGGAATGGACGACGATCTTTTTCTTCGTCGGCTTGTTCGTGCTCGTATCCGGGCTTGTCGAGACTGGCGTTATCGCTGATCTGGCGGCTCGCGCCATCGATCTGACGGGCGGAGATCCAGTCGCCGCTTCCATGCTTATTATGTGGATGAGCGCGATTGCTTCCGCCTTCGTCGACAACATTCCATTCGTCGCCACGATGATTCCGATGATTCAGGAGATGGGCAGCATGGGCGTGACGAACTTGGAGCCTCTCTGGTGGAGCTTGGCGCTTGGCGCCTGCCTAGGCGGCAACGGAACGCTGATAGGAGCGAGTGCCAATCTGATAACGGCCGGCTTGGCCGCCAAAGAAGGACATCCGATTCGATTCTTGCAGTATCTGAAGTACGGTTTGCCGATGATGTTCATATCCGTCGTTCTGTCGAGCGTATATGTGTATGTTCGTTATCTTGCTTAATTTGAGCTCGTAAGTACGGCGAATCATCTTTACACAGCAACTGCTGTTGAAGTACAATGAACAACGAATCATGTTTATCACACATATATTTGGTTTATTGGGGGAGTCTGTCACTTGACGGGCTCTCTTTGTCTTTTTTCCGGCAAGTGACGATTCGCCCGTTTACCATGAGTGGGGGGCAATCGATGGAAACGCAAGCAATTGCTGCAATTGGGATCTTTCTAGTCATCTATGCACTTATTATCTCGGAGAAAATTCACCGAACCATCGTCGCGATGGTCGGCGGCATCATTATGGTCGGCGCAGGCATCGTCGATCAGGAGGCGGCGCTTCATCACATCGACTTCAATACGCTTGGGCTTCTGATCGGCATGATGATCATCGTCTCCATAACGGCGGAGACGGGGTTGTTTAAATTTATTGCGGTATGGGCTGCGAAGAAAGCCAAAGGGAATCCCGTCAATATTCTTATCGTATTGATGCTGATTACGGCAATCGGCTCTGCTTTTCTGGATAATGTGACAACGATCCTGCTCATGGTGCCGGTAACCTTCAGCATTACAAGGCAGCTAAGAGTATCTCCGATGCCTTATATCATGACGCAAATTATCGCTTCGAACGTAGGCGGTACAGCGACGCTGATCGGTGATCCGCCTAATATCATGATCGGGAGCGCGGTCAGTGAACTGACGTTCATGGCTTTTATCAACAATCTGGCTCCGATCGCCGGCATTGTGTTGGTCGTCTATATTCCGTTGTTTATACTCATCTTCCGTATGCAGCTCAAGACGACGCCGGAGCTTCGCAGCAGCATTATGCGAATGGATGAGCGGGAGCTTATTACGGACCGCAAGCTTCTGTATAAAAGCTTGACTGCGCTTGGACTTACGATTATTGGATTCTTCTTGCATCAAGCGCTCCATCTGGAGTCGGCGACGGTAGCGCTCGCTGGCGCGTTTCTGCTGCTCGTGCTGACAGGCGAGCATACGATGGAGGAAGCGTTCCGCAAAGTGGAGTGGACGACGATCTTCTTCTTCGTGGGACTGTTCGTGCTCGTTGCGGGTCTCGTCGAGACGGGGGTAATTGCGAAGCTAGCGGCGCAGGCAATCGAATGGACGGGCGGCAATTTGACGGCAGCCTCCATGCTCATTCTATGGATGAGCGCAATCGCTTCTGCGTTCCTCGATAATCTTCCGTTCGTCGCTACAATGATTCCGATGATCCAAGAGATGGGGAATATGGGTGTCGATAATCTGGAGCCGCTATGGTGGAGCCTTGCTCTTGGAGCGTGCTTGGGAGGCAACGGTACGCTTATTGGAGCAAGCGCGAACCTGATCGCAGCGGGAATGGCGGGTAAAGAAGGACATCCGATCAGCTTTATGAAGTTCATGAAACTTGCCTTCCCGCTCATGCTGCTATCCATTGTTCTATCCAGCGCTTACATTTATTTGAGATATTTGGTGTAAAGCATAAGACAAGGTGCCGCGAGGCAATGAAACCTAATATGAAGCTGGGGGCGGTTGGCGTGCTTACCTATACGTTAAATCCCGATGTCATCCATATGACGGAATCGAATAATGACGGCGATGTGGAATTTTCCATTCGCATAGTTGCAGAAGAGCCTTATTTGAACAGATTCAAAGAGGTGCAGCACTATTTTGAAGACAACGAGGTTTATACGGACGCTCTGTTCTATGCTTATGAGAATCATGAATACCGGGTGATCGTACGTTCGGATTATTATGTCGAGTTCGTGCTTCAGTTGATGAAGCATCGGCTTGTTGAGCAAGTGCAATGGCAGGATTAGCAGGTCCATATTTGAATGAGGGACAAAAAACGGGAAGGGCCGATGAGCCGCTTCCCGTTATTTATACGGCTGGGCAATGATGCGTCCCGATAAGCTGTGGATGAGCGTGTAGGCTTGGTTGTGTGGATCACTGGCGCATAAGGCTACAGCATATATTAGCGGTACGCTTGCTTGCAAGGGATAATAATAGGTTTGTATCTCGGGCTTCAAGGTGCAGACAGTCGGCAGTACCTGCTTCATTGCGATGGACAGCGCTTGATGCGGGGTTACGGCGGCGTGATGAGCCCGGTGAAAAAGCCGCTTCTCCAGATTCGGGTGAATGATTCCTTCCGCTCGTGTTACGATACCCGATGAGTCGATCGTAATGGCGAGCACGTCTCCCCACACCGGCGTGCCGAATAGAACACGTTTAAATTCGACAATCGCATCGCCGGAATCGGATTTGGTCGTCTGGGTAATGACTAGATCTTGCTTCGGGTTGCGAAGGCCGTATAGCTTCTTGTTAGCGGTAACGAATTCGTAGGCAATCCAGCCCGGCGAATGCCGCGACGGATTGGAGAGAGCTCCGGTTATGAGAGACGGCGTTCCGGCACTCTCGTTCCAGCTGATCGTCGACACGATGCGGCTGCCCTTGACTGGGCTGGCTGCTTGCGCATCTGCATGCTGGACGGTTGAGACATGGGCAAGCAGAAGAACCGTTAATGCAGTGATATATCGATAACTAGACCTTAACGGCATGGCTTCAACATTCCTCCTGTGTTTTATTATCCATTATGAGGAAGAGGGAGAAGGTTTATTCCATGCATGGATCGGATAACGATATCATTGAAGTGCTATACTAATGCAAACAACAAAAATCGCGGCTAAGCACGTTGCAGCCGCGATTTCCTATCTAAAATTGTGCTATTAAATGAAGATCATTCCACTGCGGCAAGCACCAACGCAAGATTAGCGAGATTAAATCCTGGAAGGGTAGGTTGCCGCAAGGTTGTCGATCCACAAGCGAACGGCAGAACTCATGCCGGATGGCGCTGCGTAGATGAGGGAGGTTGTTCGCTTCGTCTCGGCGAGCTCGCGAACGGGAACGATCGTCAATTCGTTGGCGTCGAGCATCTGCGGCCGTACATAGGATTGCGGCAGCAAGGTAGCCGCTCTGCAAGTGACGAGCAGACGTAGTATGGCCTCGAAGGAGTCGATCTCCATGCGGACGTCGGGTTCCAGCTTATATTTGTCGAACAGCTCGTCCGTCAGCTTGCGATACCAAGTGCCCTTCGTGAACAAAATGATGGGCAAGCCGCTCATTTGCTCGATCGTAAGCGGCCAGCGATCGGTCACGATCTGATTGCGCGGCGCCACGAGAACGAGATGGTCTTCGAACAGCGGCACGCAGTGCAGCTGCGGATCTTGGATGCGAGAAGCGATGATGCCGAAGTCGACCTTGCGCTCTTGGACGAGCGATACGATCTCATGGGTTTTGCCGGTCACCGCCTTAATATCGAGATCCGGACGCTCTTCATTCATAAGCCGGATGAAGTCTGGCAGCGTTGTCTGAAGCGTCGTGAGACTTGCGCCTATCGTCACCTCGGTGACGCCTTCTGAACGGAAGCCGGACACGGTATGAAGGTATCGTTGATGCAGCTTGCGGAGCTCTATGGAGTATTCGTAGGTCAGTTGGCCAACACGCGTCAACTCAAGCCGTTTGCCGATTCGGCGGAACAGCTCCACGCCAAGTTCTTCCTCCAGCTTGGCGATGCGGCGAGACAGCGCAGGCTGTGACATATTTAACTGCACAGACGCCTTATTCATGCTCGATTGTTCGACGACTACGGCGAATGCAAGCATATCTTCGAGCAAGTTTACCCCTCATTTCCGGGAGAAATTACGGTATATGTGGCCTTATGCGTTATTGTTATAAGGAATTATCAACAATAAGCAATTCCATTATAAGCTCAAAAGGAGTAGGATGGAAAGTGTGGCTAAGTTGTGTCGACTTTTGTTGACGCTGTACGGGCTCAGGAGTACAATGGAAAATGTTTTGTTAACCGTAATCCACAAGGGAAGTTATGAAAGGAGAACGCACCACTTATGAAAGCAAATTCGTACCATTGGCGGAAGCTGCATTCCCTGCTTGGGGTCATTCCGCTCGGCTTGTTCATCATCGAGCATGCCATCACGAACTACTCCGCGTTCGAAAGCGGGTCAGAGGGCTTCAACAAGAGCGTCAAATTTTTGAATGATTTGCCTCTTGTGTACTTCTTGGAGATCTTCGGTATCTTCTTGCCGCTGTTGTTCCACGGCGTATACGGCCTGTACATGGCTTACCAATCGAACATGAATGCTGGCCGCTTCAGCTATGGCCGCAACTGGGCATTCGTTGCACAGCGTGTAACGGGTGTTATTACGTTCATCTTCATTTTCTGGCATCTGTACGAGACGCGTTTCCAAGTTGCGATCGGCGATCTGACGCACGAAGAGCTTGGCGCGCATATGCATGATATTTTCACGCATCCAGTCAGCTTGATTCTGTACGTTATTGGCGTACTGGCAGCTGTTTTCCACTTCAGCAACGGCCTGTGGGCGTTCCTGATTAGCTGGGGCATCACGGTTGGTCCTCGTGCGCAGCGTGTATCGTCTGCCATTTGCATGGGTATCTTCGTGATCGTTTCGTTGCTCTTCCTGCTGTCGATCGTAGCATTCACGGGCGACGAATTTAAGGAAGCAGCATCTGCAGCGGCTTCATGGAATCCGATCGGCTAGGAACACGATAAGGAGAGCGATTCGATATGGCTAAAAATAAAATTATTGTCGTCGGCGGCGGTCTGGCTGGCTTAATGGCGACGATTAAAGCGGCAGAGGCCGGCGTTCACGTCGACCTGTTCTCGCTCGTGCCCGTTAAACGTTCGCACTCGGTGTGCGCGCAAGGCGGCATCAACGGCGCGGTTAATACGAAAGGTGAAGGCGACTCCCCATGGGAGCACTTCGATGATACGGTTTATGGCGGCGACTTCTTGGCGAACCAACCGCCGGTTAAAGCCATGTGCGACGCAGCGCCTGGCATCATTCACTTGATGGACCGGATGGGCGTTATGTTCAGCCGCACACCAGAAGGTCTGCTTGACTTCCGTCGCTTCGGCGGTACGCAGTACCACCGTACGGCATTCGCTGGCGCTACGACGGGCCAGCAGCTTCTTTACGCTCTGGACGAGCAAGTTCGCCGCTGGGAAACAGCTGGTCTCGTAACGAAATACGAGCACTGGGAATTCCTCGGTGCGGTGCTGGACGACGACGGCGTCTGCCGCGGCGTATCGGCGCAGGACCTGCGTACGATGGAAGTTGTTACGATGCGCGCGGATGCGGTTATTCTCGCAACGGGCGGCCCTGGTATTATTTTCGGCAAAACGACGAACTCGGTCATCAATACAGGTACGGCAGCGAGCGCTGTGTACCAACAAGGCGTTAACTACGCGAACGGCGAGATGATTCAGATTCACCCGACAGCTATTCCGGGCGATGACAAGAACCGTCTTATGTCCGAATCGGCACGTGGCGAAGGCGGACGGATCTGGACGTACAAAGACGGTAAGCCTTGGTACTTCCTCGAGGAGAAATACCCTGCATACGGTAACCTCGTACCGCGCGATATCGCTACTCGTGAGATCTTCAGCGTCTGCGTCGACCAGAAGCTCGGCATCAACGGCGAGAACATGGTTTACCTCGACCTGTCGCACAAAGATCCGAAGGAGCTGGACGTTAAGCTCGGCGGCATTATTGAAATCTATGAGAAGTTCGTTGGCGATGACCCGCGCAAACTTCCGATGAAGATTTTCCCGGCTGTGCACTACTCGATGGGCGGTCTGTGGGTTGACTACAACCAGATGACGAACATTCCGGGTCTGTTCGCTTGCGGCGAATGCGAATATCAGTATCACGGCGCGAACCGTCTGGGCGCGAACTCGCTGCTGTCGGCAATCTTCGGCGGCATGGTCACGGGACCTAAAGCGGTTGAGTACATTAAAGGTCTTAAGAAGTCGGCTGAAGATATTGCATCGTCCGTCTTCGATCGTGCGAAGAACGAGCAAGCTGCTAAGTACGAGAGCATCCTTAAGATGGATGGCACGGAAAACAGCTACGTTCTGCACAAAGAGCTCGGCGAATGGATGACGAACAACATGACCGTCGTTCGCTATAACGACCGCCTGCAGCAAACGATCGACAAGATCAAAGAGCTGAAGCAGCGCTACACGAAAATCAACATCAACGATACGGCGCGTTGGAACAACGCAGGCGTTGCGTTCACGCGTCAGCTGTGGAACATGCTCGAGCTTGCTGAGTCGATGACGCTTGGCGCATTGCTGCGCAACGAAAGCCGCGGCGCTCACTACAAGCCAGAATTCCCGGAGCGCGACGACGAGCAGTTCTTGAAGACGACGATCGCGTCCTGGACGGCGGAAGGTCCGAAAATCTCGTACGAGGATGTCGACACTTCGCTGATCAAGCCGCGTAAACGCGACTATTCGAGCAACAAGCACTAAGTCAAAGCGAATGCTTGCTATGCATTATAGGAGGGGATAACGATGGCGGAAACATCTGTTGCAGCCAAAACGGTAAAACTTATCATCTCCCGTCAGGACGGTCCGGATGCGGCACCGTACACGGAAGAGTTCGAAGTTCCTTACCGTAACAATATGAACGTCATAAGCGCGCTGATGGAAATTCAGCGCAATCCGACGAAAGCGGACGGCTCCGGTACGGCGCCGGTATGTTGGGAATCGAACTGTCTCGAGGAAGTGTGCGGCGCTTGTTCGATGGTCATCAACGGCAAACCGCGTCAGGCGTGCAGCGCGCTGATCGATAAGCTCGAGCAGCCGATTCGTCTGGAACCAATGCGCACGTTCCCAGTCGTACGTGACTTGGTTATTAACCGCGAACGCATGTTTAATGCCCTTAAACGTGTGAAAGCTTGGATTCCGATCGACGGCACGTACGATCTGGGTCCTGGTCCTCGTATGGCGGAGACGAAGCGTCAATGGGCATACGAGTTGTCCAAGTGCATGACTTGCGGCGTTTGCCTCGAGTCTTGCCCGAACGTAAACGACCGCAGCAGCTTTATCGGCCCGGCTGCGATCTCGCAAGCTCGCTTGTTCAACACTCACCCAACAGGTGAGATGCACAAGGAAGAGCGTCTGGATGCACTGATGGAGGATGGCGGTATCGAAGGTTGCGGCAACTCGCAAAACTGCGTACGCGCATGTCCGAAAGGCATTCCACTGACGACGTCCATCGCTGCAATCAACAAGGATACGACCAAGCACCTGTTCAAAAAATGGCTCGGCATGTAATAATGTTATAGAAGAGCATACATGCGCGTAAGCGTTAAGGCGCCGGCAGAATTCACTGCCGGCGTTTTGTATATGATCAGATCTGCCTGCGGCAAAGTTTGCGCAGTAATATTTCCCGGGAAAAGATCGTTAATACCGTTAGTCATGTCGTTCATGAGGAGAGGCAATATGATCGATTATGAGTTTGTGAGGACGTACTGTTTATCGAGGCCGTACACGCAGGAAACCTATCCTTTCGGACCAGAGCCGCTGGTGGTGAAGGTCGGGGGCAAAATGTTCGCGCTAATTTCGCCGGATTCCATCTCGCTTAAGTGTGATCCAGCGATTGCGCTGAACCTTCGAGAGCAAAATCCGGAGGCGATTAAGCCAGGGTATCATTTGAACAAAAAGCATTGGAATACAGTCATGTACGGCCCGAAAATCTCTGAAGAAGAGATTCAAGATTTGATCGACCACTCGTACGATCTCGTCGTTCGCGGATTGACGAAATCGCAGCGGGAGCAGATGGGATTGATCGCGAAGAAGTAAGTTGGGGCCGGGCACAATAGTTGCTTGGCGCAGGAGAAGGAGGAATACACCATTATGAAGAAGCAGCAGAAACAGCAAAGGCAGCAGGGTACAGCGTCACATTCGCAGCAGTCGGATAAACCGGCAACACTGAAGGATTTGCTCGGCGCTGACGTTCTCAGCAAGCTGAAGCAGCAGCAGGAGCAACTGAAGGCGGACGAAGCGCAGCGTCAAGAAGCTGAGCGTGTTCGTGTAGAGACAGAGCGTAAGGCGGAGCAGAAGCGTCTCGATAACGACTTCGAGTACTTGCTGAATAACAGCAAGCTCGATTGGAAGAAGCATAAGTAGGGGCTTCGCCCCTTCTGACCCCGTATTGGATGAGGGGCTGCGCCCCTTGATACCCCCTAGTGATTGATTAAGGGGCTTCGCCCCTTCAAGACCCCCGCGTTATAGGGGCTGCGCCCCTTATGAACCATTTCTAACACCTTATTCGCACACCCACCCAAACCCTCCCTCTCCCGAGAGGGAGGGCTCCAAGGGTTGCACCCTTTGGAATCC
>NZ_BTCK01000078.1:0-14890 GCF_033239625.1 Paenibacillus sp. CCS19 | reverse complement strand
AGTATTACATCGGCATAAACACCAGGGTGTTTTTCCAATGTCCACTATAAGGGGTGCACTTCATCCGCTAAGGCGGAGTCGGGGGACCTTCTTATCTGAATTCACTATTCGGCTGATGCCGAAGCGCGAATCACTTGAATTTGCTCAGTTTGTCGCCGAAACGCTCGCCCAGCGTGAAGCTCAGGCTTTGGTTGTTAGCGGCAATAGCTGCGCTGTGGTCTTCTTTAGGCGCACGGGCAGGACGCTCGCTGCGCTCAGCACGAGGCGCTTGCTCAGGCGCTTCTTCCGTTTCTTTGATGCTCAGGGAAACGCGTTTCTGAGCTGGGTTGAAGTCGAGAACTTTCGCTTTCACTTCTTGACCCTCTTTGAGCACTTCGAAAGGAGTTGCCACGTGACGATGTGCGATTTGGGAAATGTGAACAAGACCTTCAACGCCTGGTGCGATTTCGATGAATGCACCGAAATCGACGATACGACGAACCGTACCCGTTACGATGTCACCTGTGTTGAAGCTGTTCGATGCTTGTTCCCATGGACCTGGTTGAGCTGCTTTCATGCTCAGGCTGATTTTGCCTGCTGCAGGATCAACTTTGAGAACCTTCACGCGTACGGATTGGCCTTCGGATACTGCATCCTTCGGATGAGCAACATGCGACCACGAAATCTCGGATACGTGAACAAGGCCGTCGATACCGCCGATATCTACGAATGCGCCGAATGGCGTCAGGCGTTGAACCGTACCGTCAAGCTCTTGGCCCGGCTCAAGCGATGCCATGATTTTTTGTTTGTTTGCTTCGAATTCAGCTTCAAGAACTTCTTTAGCCGAAAGAATGACTTTGTTGTTCTCGCGGTCGATTTCTTTCACTTTCACGCGAAGCGTGCGGCCTTTGTAGTCTTTGAAATCCTCTACGAAGTGACGCTCAACCATCGAAGCAGGAATGAAGCCACGTACGCCTACGTCAGCCACGAGGCCGCCTTTGACTACGTCAGCAACAACAACTTCGAATGCTTCGCCGCTTTCGAATTTGCTTTGCAGTTCTTCCCATGCTTTTTCCCCGTCGATTGCACGTTTGGAGAGCACGAGTTTTTCTTTCTCGTCGTCGATGCTGACGACTTTCAGTTCAACCTCTTGGCCAAGCTGAACTGCCGTGGATGCGTTATCGAGCTGTACAGAAGACAGTTCGCGCAGCGGAATCACGCCGTCATATTTATATCCAAGGCTAACTGTAGCTTGGTTGTCTTCGATTTTGACAATCGTACCTTTGACTGTATCGCCCTTTTTCAAGGATACGATATTGTCCAAAGCATCTTGGCTGATCGTTTCCGCTGCTGCGGTTTCTTCAATCTTCGTTTCTTCTGACATGGAAAATTACCTCCTCAATTCATACCCCAACATTTATTTAAACCTGCCCGCTCCGATTGAAACAGCCCGGGAACAGCGTTTAAAACTTTATTTGCGAAGCGCCCAGATATGGCTCATGATCCGTTCGGTCACGCGTTCCAGCGAATCCGAGGACGGTTCAGCAACAATATCAGACAGATCAACTGGCGGTCCATAACGGACAATCGTTTTACGAAATAGTTTATAATTTCCATCGATAAAGACCGGTACAATTGCAGCGCCGCTGCGAAGCGCAATCATAGCTGCGCCTTTCTTAGCGGCATCTCCGCTGCTCTTCCGTGTGCCTTCCGGGAAAATCCCCATCATGCCGCCGGCATTAAGCAGCTCGATTGATGCACGAATCGCTTCCTTGCTGACGCCTCCGCGCTTCACTGGGAATGCGCCAAGCGAACGGATCAGCTTGCCGAAGAGCGGCACGTCAAACAATTCCTTCTTCGCCATAAACTGAACTTTACGATCGAGCTTAATCCCTATCGTAGGCGGATCAAAGTTGCTGAGATGATTCGAACAGAGAATAACAGGACCGTCTGTAGGCACATGCTCCCGTCCTTGCGCTTCCAACCGGAACAATAGCCCATATAGAACGCGCAGAACAGCACGACAAAAGATGTATATCATAGTTTACTTCGCCTCCGCCAATTTGGTTCTACTTAAATTGACGATGTTGTCCGCTACTTCATCGATCGTCATCGACGTACTATCGAGTACAATCGCATCAGTCGCACATACTAAAGGCGAAATCTCCCGTTCCTGATCTTTCCGATCCCGCTCTGCGATCTCTCGCTCCAACTGCTCCAGTGAGATGCCGTCGCGGCCGTTCAATTCCTTGAACCGCCGAAGCGCGCGTTCTTCTACGGAAGCCGTAAGAAACACCTTCAGCTCCGCACCAGGCAGCACATGTGATCCGATGTCGCGTCCATCCATCACGACGCCTTTGCTTTGCGCCAATTGCCGCTGCATGGCTACTAAACGCAGCCGCACGCGTTCTACTGCTGATACTTGCGATACATGAAGCGTAACCTCTCGCGAACGGATAGCGGTAGTAACGTCTTCTCCGTTCAACAGCACGACCTGTCCAGCCACACCAGGCTTCAACGTGATATCGATGTTCTCAGCATGATAGCTGAGCGCCTCCTTATCATCCGCCTTGATGCCATTGTTCAGCGCACTGAGTGTTACCGCTCTGTACATTGCGCCCGTATCAATGTAAATGTAGTTTAATGTTTCGGCGACTTTACGGGCTACCGTGCTCTTGCCAGCTCCCGCGGGTCCGTCAATCGCGATGTTGATCCGGTCCCGGCCGCCGTCTGGATGCAATACCAACAGCGAACCCCCCTACTGAGATCAGCCTCACGATATACGTCCGCTGTTCCCGTTTACCTCTCAAGAAAAAAGCAGGCTCAGCCTGCGAACGTGAAAATTATACCACACTGCATTCCTCAATGCAAAGCACGGCCAGCCTTCTGAAACGGCATTCCTTCTAGCTTCTCGGCGTTTGACAGATGCTGTCGAATCCCATCGGAACGAAGTGCTAGCTGGGACAAAACAACCAAAACCAGGAGTGTCAGCACGATATTTCGCAAGATGCGGCTAACATCTTCTGACAGTTTTCCATATCGTTCGCGCTCGCGTTTGTCGGTGTCGAATGGAATTTGTTTATTGGTCTCAGACTTATGCTCCTTAGGCCCCGTTCTATGTACGCGTATATCATCCATCCTATATCGCACCTCCCTAAATTTGGCGGTTAGACGTAGGATATCCGATCAGAATCAAGCTTATGCGCCGTTAGCGGTTCCGGAAATCAAGCTGCCGCTCGAAGCAGTAGCGAATGATCTTCTGGCGGTCCGAATCTGTAATGCTTTCGAACTTCGCCATGACATGCAGACGGCCAGTTGCAAGCGTATTCAATCTAACAATGACGGCTTGGAACGATGCATGCTCCAGCGAACCATTCTTATAGGGAAGCAGCAGCCAACAATCTAGCGGATTGGCTTCCTCTAATTTGGTAGAACCCTCGCAAATAAACGAAACGCCGCCCCCGCCTACATCATCCGTAAGCGCATTGAAACGGTCGCCTTGCGGCGTTAATACGGCAATTTCTAGCGTTGCAGCTACACGCAAGTAGTTTCTTCGCTGCGTCTTGGTAATGGCTGATGGATCCGGTTTCTGAATTCGGATAAGCTGCACCGTATCATTGACGAAGCCTGTCACCTGCGTTTCGAAGAAATGCTTCACGCCTTCTTCATTCACATAAACGGCAGTCAGTGCATCGCCAACTGAAGGGCGTTGGAATCTACCTGTACGCTCGTTAATAAACATTTCGACGCAGAAGTCGTCTCCGCGTTCATCGGCAATACGCGTTTTGTATTCGAACTCCAGTTCCTCGCCTTGCTGCAGGGCGGCAACGAACTGGAATTGGATCATCTGATTGATTTTTGGCAGCAAACGGCTCCCCTCCCATACGGCGATTATATCACGTCGAATAGTGGGGAGCCATATCGAAACTTGTAGAGACGGTTCAAAAACAGTGTTGAAAACCGTACTTTTTGAACATGAAATTGTAGAGGTAGTTCAAAAAGCACGCTTTTGATACCGAACTTGCAGCTTACTTTATCTTAGCTCCGGCGTTTCTTCTATTGTTTCTTCAATACCTGTGTCCGCATTGATATAAATTTTATATCCTTGTTTGTTGATTCTTCCCGTGAATTCATAGCAGAGCGTCTCTTCGCTCATCTCATTGAGAATTAGCGCAAGCGATTCTGAGCGCACTTTCATGTCCGGATTGAGCGCTTTGCGTGCCGCTTCCTTCGTAATCTTCGGCTTCGGCAGCTTGCGTGCGTGATGCTCATACACATAATCCGACGCCTGAAGGCCAACAACCTCGCCATTATCGAGCGCAACCTTGACCGTCACTTTCTCAGGATAGATAAGCACGCCATCCTGCGTTGCGATATAAGTGAACACGCCATCGTTGCCGGTCTCATCATAGCTGGCTGGCTTCATACCTTTATAGCCATGCTTATTCAGGAACTCATCCGCCTTCTGGCGCGCTCCTTTAAGATCAATTTTCTTATCGCCTACATCCCTCGGATTCATATACCAGATGAGAAGACCGCCTTTTTGCGTAAAATCAAGCTCGATCTTGTCACCGTTCTTCTTGCCGCTGCCATTGCCGCCAACCGTTGCGGAGTACGACGCATATTCGGTGCCTTGTCCATTCTCGACGACACGGACGTCCGCGCTCGAGTTCAGACCCAGAAACTCTGCTGCCTTCTTCTTGATCTCTTCCGGCGTTACGTTCTTGCCGCCGAGCATTTTGACCGTACGCTTCTGATACATGCTGGCAACCGAAGGTCCCCAGTTCAGCTCGGGGTACTCGCCGACTTTCTTATCGACCGTCTTGAAGCCATCGATAATCGTATTATCGTTGACCGATTTCTCGGAAGCGAGCGCAACCTCAACATCCATCCAACGCAAATGATTCGACAGCACCTTCTCCTGCATCGTAAGCAGATTGTTCGATATTTCGTCCGACCGTTGATAAAGTGCCTTCAATGTCTTGAATTCATCATCGGTCAGCGGGTTCTTCGACAAATCCCGAATCGCTGTCTTATAAGCAAAGTTAGAGATGCGCGACAAGAACTCCTCTGTCGTATTGAAAGGAAGCAGCGTCAGCGGGAGCTGGTTCACTTCGTTTTGCGCTTCGCTTGTCAGGCGCCAGACGTTGATGAGCCCCTTGCGATGATAAGCCTGTGATTTCGCATTCACGGCCAGCGTATTGCCAAGCTGCTTGTGCACCTGTTGAACGTGATAGCTTAGATCGTGAAAGGCGCGCTGATACTGGTTTTCTGCCTTTATGAGAATCGAGTTCTTCTCTTGGTGCTCTTGGTACCCCCAATAGATTGATCCAATACAGAGCAAGGTAACGAGCGGGAACATAATCGCACTCAACCGTTTATACATGACAAAAGCTCCTTTCTGTCCCAAACCTGACCTTAGTTTGGATTACCGAAAGAAGCTTTATTCACCGAACGTGCCTGCAATTGCCACAAATGTTCATAGGGCAGCAGCGATCTATACGGACTGCTCTTCAATCTCGAAATCATACATATTGTTGCAGATGCACTGCTTGAAGCCAGTGTCGATTCGTTCCTTCTCACGCTTACCGCGAAGCACAAATTTCTCTCCGCATACGTTGCATCGAATTCTTACCTTCACTCGTTCGCCCATCATGCCTATCAGTCCTCCTAAATTCCATTATGGAATCCAGTATGAACGGAAAATTTACAATTTAACCTCATCTTCCCTAGGCAGGAAACGAAATGGCGAACGATTCGTTGCTCGCTGCATGTTCTTGAGCGCCCATATCCACATCACAGCCATGAACGGAGGAATGATCCACACCCAGCCGCGGTCAAAATACATCAGAACCCAGTCGTACAGACCGTGGAACAATATCGGCAGCAACAGCGACAGTGTCAAATACCGGGAAGTTCTTGCTGAGGAAGCGAACTTCGCTTTTCCCATGTAGTAGCCCATCGTAATGCCGAACAGCGCATGTCCTGAAACAGGAAGCAGTGCGCGGAACAGCAAGCTGCCGAAATCAGCCGGCTGCGTCAGTGCGTACAGCACATTCTCCAGCGTTGCGAATCCTAATGAGATCGATGCGGCATATACAATGCCATCATAAGGTTCATCGAATTCCGTGTGATTATAGATGATATGGTAGAGGACGAACCACTTCAAGCTTTCTTCCACAGCGCCTGCAAAGCCGAAAGCATGCAGAACCGGGTTATCGCCCAGCCAAATTTCCAGACCTCGCTGAATAATCATAATCGGGAGCAGAAGCAGTACGCCAATCAAGAACATCCGGACAACCATGTGAATCGGTTCCGCTTCGTACTTATCCTTCAAATATAAATAAGTGAGAAGGAAAACGCCCGGCGCTATTGCCGCTGTTAGTACCGAAAACAGCATTTCTCTTCTCACCCCCCTCTATCGTTTATGTGCTATACCCAGCCGCGTAGACGCGTCGCTTCTGCTGTCTTGCGAACGCCCGCCATATAAGCCGCTAAGCGCATATCGATCTTGCGTGTCTGATGGATCTCATAGATCTGCCGGAAGCCTTTGCGCATCATCGCCTCCAACTTCTGATCGACCTCTTCTTCCGTCCAATAGTAACCCTGATTATTTTGTACCCATTCAAAGTAGGATACAATCACACCACCTGCGCTCGCAAGTACATCCGGCACAAGCAGAATGCCGCGTTCCGTAACGATGCGTGTAGCCTCGAGTGTTGTTGGACCATTAGCTGCTTCGACGATGACGCCAGCTTTGATATTCCACGCATTGTGCTCGGTAATCTGATTCTCGATCGCTGCCGGAACCAGCACATCGCAATCGAGCTCCAACAGTTGATCATTCGTAATCGTCTGCTTGAACAGGTTCGTTACTCCGCCGAAGGAATCCCTTTTGTCGAGCAGGTCTGGAATATCCAGTCCGTTTTCATTATACAATGCCCCGTGCACATCGGAAATACCTATTACGACCGCACCGGCATCATACATGAATTTGGCAAGATAACTGCCTGCATTGCCGAAGCCTTGAACGACGACCTTCGCACCTTCAAGCGCAATCCCTTTCATCCGAAGCGCTTCCGCAATCATGATCGATACACCGCGTGCAGTCGCGGTTTCCCTGCCTCGTGATCCGCCGAGCACAAGCGGTTTGCCTGTAATAAAGCCAGGCGAATCGAATTCGCGAATGCGGCTGTATTCATCGAGCATCCAGGCCATAATCTGTGCGTTGGTCATGACATCCGGCGCCGGAATATCTTTGTTCGGCCCGACGATTTGACTAATCGCTCTTACGTATCCTCTGCTTAGAAGCTCCAGCTCTCGCATGGACATTTTGCGCGGATCACAGATAACCCCGCCTTTGCCCCCACCGTAAGGAAGATCAGCAATGCCGCACTTGAGCGTCATCCAGATCGAAAGCGCTTTAACCTCTAATTCATTCACATCGGGATGAAAACGTACGCCTCCCTTAGTCGGCCCCACTGCATCGTTATGTTGTGCTCGGTAGCCTGTAAACACCTTCGTCGTACCGTCATCCATCCGAACCGGAATCCGAACAGTCAATACACGCATCGGCTCCCTTAGAAGATCAACCATACTGTCGCTATATCCGAGCCTGCGCAGCGCTTGTTCAATAACAATCTGAGTGGATTCCAGTACATTCGTTGCATCCGGCGTCGTCATCTATTAGAACCCTCCTTAAGAGTTTGCGATAGCCCCTGCCGTAATTGCGGAAGGAAATGCAGCAACAGCCGCATCAGAAGCATGCGCATATGTACAAGGAAATGTCGGCCAACATTCATTCAACGTTAGTATCGTCGATGCCTGAGATGCGTATGCAGACATTCTTCTGATAGCCGAATAGATGAGACAACGGTTATGAAAGTTAGGTTTTAGGAGATCTTAATGCGTAGAACCTCCTCTATATGGATAAAAAAGAGCATCTGCGCACGTTAAGGACTAGCGCAAGATGCTCTTTATCTGATTCCGCTTAGTAGGAGAAATATTGACATAGCTGGCGAACGGCTCCCTCGTTCATGATGACCTTGCCATACTCCTCGAGTACGGCCTCCGTCACCGAGGTTGCTTCACCGAATTCGGCGAGAAGCGCAATGAGTGCATTATGTCTTGAAGGATCGATACTCGACGGATCGATTGCCATAATGTACTTGCCGTTGTAAGAGAACAATCTGCCGTCCTCTGTCAATTCCGACTGACTTAGCTGCCGTCCGACAGCGATGACGTCTTCGAAATCGCGGAAGGAATACATAACCATGTCGCTCTGCTCTAGCGTTACTTCCATCTCGTACACATCCTCATCAGATTCATCGTCCTCATGGACGGAATCATCAGAGTGTACATTCAACTTGCCGCGTGTGACGATCACTACCATACCTTGCGCGGGAAGTGCGAACACCTCTACAGCAAGCGGACCGCTGGCTTCAAAACCGAGTTCCGAATGAGCTTGATCCATCATCTCGCTGAATAGCTCATTCACCTTCGGAATTTCCCGCCACATGTCCTCCTTCTGAATGCCTCGCTCCAGTAGGTCGTCGAACGTCAGAAATATGCGTATTTTATCTTGGCTCAGCCGTTCGATTTTCATGACAGGATCCTCCTATGCAGCATCTGTTATAACAAGGTATGAGAACGTCAATGATGTGTGATTCCCTCATGCCATATTCCTATGTTACCATGTCCGCCCTATGATTGCACTATTGCAAGCAAAAAAGGATCAGCCTTTAATCGCCATAGTTCCGGCGATAAGCTGACCCTGATTATGCTAGTATTCGAAACGGTTTCCGCCTTAATGAGTCGTTGAGGAGCTGCCTGCATTAATCAAGCTATTGCTGCTGTTCTCGCTGCCGCTTGCTGCCGCTTTCATGATCGCTTCCGTTTCCCGCTTCACGGCAGGGTCGCTCTCAATGAGCGCGCCGATTTGCTGCCATGCGGCGGCGGAGTTGTCGGCGGAAGCGGCTGACCGCTTTGGGGTAACATCCGCCGCCTCTTTCGTCCACGAGCTTAGCTTATGTTCCATGGCGCGACCGATCAGCTTTCTCTTCGCTGCAGACATCATATCGCCCGTTGCATCGACCGCCCATGCAGCCATGCCTGGACGTTTACGGGATGCATACATAGCTGCGGCCATGCCGAGCAAACCGCCGATGATAAACCCACTCATTCTCATCCTAGGATCGACTCCTTCTGATCAATATCCATAATCATTACGTTTCGACCTTAGTGTGCGCCCTGCTTGACTGGTTAACCGCGTGAAATACAGGAAAAAACGCATACGAACCGTCCAGCTAAATATGATACAATGAAGGGCGTGTTGTTCCCTAAGAAGACAAAGAAATTCACATCACCTATAAGACGGAGGTCCGAACCCCATGAAACGCTTGCTGAAAGCATCTGTTCCACTCACGCTTGCTCTCGCACTCGCAGCTTGCGGTACTTCTGGCAAAGACACGACTACGCCAGCATCACCGCCTGCCAACGAACAGACGTCAGACGTACCTGCCACCCAGCCGGATACTTCCGTTCCTGACACCAATACAGCTGCACCCGATTCCACCGGCAGCACAACCGGAAACACCACGGCGAATCCGCCTGCGACGACTGAAACAACAGACCCGGCCACTCCTGAAGACGCGAAGCCAACCGAAGCAGAACAAGCGAAGCTGTACCGCATGAACAAAGTGTATCGATTCGTTCCGATCGACAAAACGACTACGACCGATAAAGTCGTGCTACTCACGTTCGACGACGGTCCCAAGGACGAGAAGCAAGTTACAGCTATGCTCGACATACTGGATAAACATAAAGCCAAAGCGATCTTCTTCGTTAACGGGTATCGCGTAAAGACGCATCCTGAACTTGTGAAGCTGATTCATGACCGCGGCCAGACCGTTGGCAACCATTCGTACGATCATATTGATCTGAAGAAAGAAACAAAAGAATCGATCGAGAAGCAGATCGGGGATGTCAGCACGCAGGTAGAACAAATTATCGGCGAAGCACCGAAGTTCTTCCGCCCTCCTTTCGGCTCGGGCAACGATACGGTTCGCACTTATGTCAAAGACCACGGCATGCTGTACATGACATGGTCGAATGGTTCGCTCGATTGGGACAATGCCAATAAAAACAAACCAGACGCAGTCATCGCGAACGTATTAGAGCAGCTCCATTCTGGCGCTAATATTCTCATGCATGAGCTGCCTTGGACGATCGAAGCGCTCGACGAGCTTCTGACGAAGCTGGAGGCCAAGGGATATGGCTTCATCGATCCTGCAACCATCGAGATTGAGCCTGATACAGCCGCAACAGCTGCGACCGAAGCTTCAACGACAGCCGCCAAATAAAAAAACGCCCTGCCCGTAGGGCTAGGACGAATAGTGCAACTTCTTACCGAACCAGAATAACGTAACGATAAGAATAAGAAATATAAAGATAAGTGCGTTATAGAATATTTGAGCGGTCTGCTGCTTATTAGACGGATGTTTCTTACGTCTAGGCGGCAGGCCGTTTTCTTCTTTCTCTATTATATGGTCCGTGTTGGCTTCTTGTTGTATAGTCGTTGTCCGAGATCGCCTCGAACCATATTTTGCCATCCTACTCATGCTTCATCGTACCTCCGAAACCGAATAATAAGTCCCATTACGGTATCGACTAGAAAATGTGTCAGAATCGGTGCCCATAGCGTACCGCTCTGAATATAAATCCATCCGAGCCCGTAACTGATCGAGAAGACGAGACCTGTCGGAATCCAATGACGCAAATAGCGAACATGAATGGCAGCGAAAATAATACTTACCCAATAAGGACCGAATGATTGCTGCATGGCACCCCGAAACAGCATCTCCTCGCAAACCGCAACAACAAATGACATCACGACGATATGCCAGATTGGACGTCTTCTAAACAGCCGCTCATTAATGCCGCCATCATCAGAAGCTTCTTCCGGGACAAACTTGCTAATTAATACATCGACAGCAATGACAACAGCTGTTAATCCAACACCATACATCCAGAAATTGGAATGTTCCGGAAAATGAAATAAACGAATTGGATTCCGATGCTGAAATAATAGCCATACAATTCCGATAATAAGAGTAAGCAGTTGTGTTAGATACAAATTAATCAATAACAGCCTGTCATCAATTTGGTCTACAGACACTTGGCGAAGCTTAATATTTTTGATGTTGAATTTTTTCATAACCAACCGCCTGTCCTGAAAACGTCGTATTCCCTTTTTTCCTTTAATCGCCTATACTAGTACCACATTCGACTTCTTTCGAGTTATTACAACATTAATGCTTACATATATACTACCATATTGTGAAGGGGATTTATCCGAATGAATAAGAGCTTGTCCCGTTCTGAAATGCTGATTAGCCTTGGATTTCTATTCATGCTGGTATGCGCTGTAGGTGCTTTCTTCTTCGGCGTAGAGGTCGGTAAGAATCGAACGACAACGCAGCTGGAAGCAAGTAAAGAATCAACGGATAAAAAACCCGCCGCAGGGACGCTGCAGCAGCAAGATCTTGTTTCTTTCTATCATACTGTATTTATGCCTTATCGTGAGTTTCAAACCCAGTGGATCGAAGTCGTTGAGAATGCAAACACACGGCAAACAACCGACTTGCCCACGGAATTGAAACGACTTGCTTCTCTATCGCAGAAAACGTTCAATGAAATATCTGCTGTCAGCATGCCGGTATCCACGGTGCTCGATCAATCCCAGCAGCAGCTGCTGAAGAGTATCTCGTCCTTCCAAACCGTATCCAAACGTTTAGCGAACAGCAAAGAGGACATATCCGTTACACAGATACTCGCCGCGATGCGTAAGGATCAAGACTACAAATTAGCAGTAAGCAAATCGTTGCAAGGTCAGCAATCGTATTATAACGGAATGGTTCAATGGGCTCGAACAATTAAACCTGATCTTGCACAAGTGAAAGATATGCCAAGCACGATGAAAACTTCGATCTGGAAATCGCTTCCACTGATCGTGAAGAACAAATTAAGTGCCGATCTCATTACTGCATCGGGTTCAGTCGTTAACTATTATCCGCAAGACCTGACAAGCCGCATTGATGAATTCATTAGCTCAGGTCAAGCCGACAAGCTGAAGTATGATCTCGTCGGACCGATCTCGGAGCTGCTGATCGATACCAAGGCTGTACGCAGCGGCGATTTCAAGAGCAGTATGGTAAGCCAATATGCCAAGCAGCTGCTGCCGCAGCTGCCGTTCTTCCTCACTGACGAATCCTAATTTAAGCCATTATCCATCAGTCATACTGAAAGCCTTTACGTTCTGCAACGGCTGCGATACCGCCCACAATATTGTGGAGGTTGTCGTAGCCGTTTTCTTGCATATAGCGGCAAACAGCTACACTACGTACACCATGTCCGCATAATATGTACCATGATTCAGCTTTCTGAATAGAAGCCAGCCGATCTGGAAAGATACTCATTGGTATATGTGTCGTACCTTCAAGCCGATAGTAATCCCATTCATGATGCTCGCGAACGTCAATGATTTGTTCCGGCTTCAATGATCCGTCCGCAAGCCGTTCTAGAAGCTTGTCTGCATCGATATTTTCCCATTGATTCACAGCGTTTCCCCTCCCTAAGACGTTGAATGAATCATATCGAAAAATTCACAGATCGGCAAGTTTCGGCATTGCATTCCACCTGTTAACTGCTTAAAATAATAAACGTTATAAGATTCGACATTGAAACAAATGAACGATTTTCACGAATTGACGAATGTCCAAGTTCGCTTGGACAAGCTTACATTCCTCACTGGTCGAATGACTCCAACCTGGAGTTTTTCCTACATATTCACTGCAACACCATTCGTTTGTACAATCAGACAGGAGGCAGTTTCCACATGTTTAAAGTGTTAGTATCGGATCCAATTAGCGACCTTGGCATTCAGAAGCTTGTTGATGCAGCTGACGTAGCAGTCGACAAAAAACCAGGCTTGAGCGAAGATGAGCTCGTTGCCATCATCGGTGAATACGACGCCCTGCTCGTTCGCAGCCAAACTCGCGTTACACCGCGCATCATGGAAGCAGGCAAGAAGCTGAAAGTAGTTGGCCGCGCTGGCGTAGGCGTTGACAACATCGATCTGGAAGCAGCGACTCAACGCGGTATTATCGTAATCAATGCACCAGACGGCAACACGATCACGACTTGCGAGCACACGTTCGCAATGATGATGGCTGTCGCTCGCCACATTCCACAAGCTTACCTCAAGACGGTTGGCGGCGTATGGGATCGCAAAACGTTCCTCGGCGTTGAGCTCCGCAACAAAGTGCTCGGCGTTATGGGCATGGGCCGTATCGGCAGCGAAGTGGCTAAACGCGCTAAAGCATTCGGCATGGAAATCCTCGGCTACGATCCGTTCCTGACGGAAGAGCGCGCTGAGAAAATGGGCGTTAAGCTTGCATCGGTGGACGACATTATCCGCAACGCGGACTTCATGACGGTTCACACGCCGCTTACGCCAGAAACTCGTCACATGATCTCCCGCAAGCAATTCGAAGTGATGAAGCCTGGCATGCGCATCGTTAACTGCGCACGCGGCGGCATTATCGACGAGCAAGCGCTTGTTGAAGCAATCGATCAAGGTATCGTTGCAGGTGCAGCATTCGACGTATTCGAGGTTGAACCTCCAGCACCGGATCATCCGTTCTTGACGAACCCTAAGATCATCGTAACGCCTCACCTTGGCGCTTCGACGGTTGAAGCACAAGAGAACGTTGCAATCGACGTATCGGAACAAGTGCTCCACATCCTGCGTGACGAGCCGTTCATCAATGCAGTGAACATGCCTCCTATCCCAGCGAATGTACGCAGCGTACTGCAGCCTTACTTCCCGCTCGGCGAGAAGCTCGGCAGCTTCATTGCCCAACTGGCGACTGGCGCAGTGAAAGAAATCGTAGTAAACTACGCTGGCGACCTGGCTGACGTTGATACACAGCCGCTCACTCGCTACATCGTTCGCGGCGTTCTTGCTCACCACCTCGGCGCAGACCAAGTTAACGTTGTTAACTCCATGCACCTGGCGAAAGAACGCAGTGTAAATATCGTCGTTAACAAATCGAGTGTTGCGAAAGACTTCACAAACCTCGTGACGGTATCACTTCGCACAGAGGAAGTTGAGCGTAAAGTATCTGGAGCACTGATGACAGGCTATGGACCACGTATCGTTCAAATTGACAGTTATCCAGTTGACGTCGCACCAGAAGGCAATCTCCTTCTCGTGTCGCATACGGATAAGCCAGGCATTATCGGCAGCGTCGGTACATTGCTCGGCAACAACGATGTCAACATTGCAACCATGCAAGTTGGTCGCAAACTTGCTGGCGGCGACGCACTTATGGTGCTTACAGTCGACAAGCAAGTGCCTGCATCGGTCATCGAAGATGTTGTAAAACTGCCTGAACTGCACAAAGCGAAAGTGATCAGCCTGTAATAAATGAATCGCACAAGCGCCAGAAACATAAAGTTTCTGGCGCTTTTTTGTGTCTGTATGTAATCTCTCGAACGCAAGCTGAGTTTTTCTTGGCACGCGACTCCTAGCACGCAGCTCATATATCATTACATGCGATGCAACCATTCCAGTATCGAACAATTCCATGCATCTCACATTTCGGGTAACCCTCTGGATTCAGTTTTCATGCTGCAGCTAATCAAACGTATCTTTCAATGGGCGGTGACAAGCGCGCACGAACGAAATAAGTGTGCGGACGATAGACCGTATCTAGATACATCCGAACAAAAGCTTTGCCGCTGCAAGCGGCAAGTGCGGGCACACGGTCCATCCAAACCAAGGCAACGTCCTTGTGAGGAGTCCAGAGGTCACACGACCTTTGGGGCCCTCCCTTGCAGGGAGGGTTTG
>NZ_BTCK01000077.1:0-19085 GCF_033239625.1 Paenibacillus sp. CCS19 | reverse complement strand
TGGTGCCCGGCCGGCAACGCCTGTGCCGGTGGCCGTCACGATCGGCCCGGCGGCTACCGCTGGCGGCGCCTCTGCGGCTGGCGTAGAGCGCGCAGCCTCGAGGCTCGCTTGCAGCGCCGCCATCAGATCGAGGACGTTCGTCTGCTCCGCCTGCGGCGCGATGCGAACGTCCTCGCCAGCGATTTTGTGCTGGATGAGCTCCATGAGCTGGGCGCGGTAATCGTCCGTATACTTGTCCGGTTCGAACGGCGTCGACAGCTGCTCGATGAGCATTTTGGCCATCATCAGCTCTTTGTCGTTGACGGGCTTCGTCTGAACGTCGGCGAGGCCGGGCACCTGCTGCACGGAGCGGATCTCGTCGGGGTAGTAGATCGTCTCCATCGCCAAGCAATCGCCCATGACGCGGATCGCGGCGAGCGAGCTTTTCTGCCGAATCGATACTTTCGCAATGCCGATCTTGCCCGTATCGCGCATGGATTCCATCAGCAGATGATAGGCGTTGCCGCCCGCTTGGTCCGGCGCCAGAAAATACGTCTTCTGAAAATAAATCGGATCGATATCCGACAGCGCTACAAAATCGAGAATGGCAATCGTCTTCGACCGCTCGCCTCCGATGGACTCCAGATCGTCCTTATCGAGCAGTACGAAACGGCCTTTCTCATATTCGTAGCCCTTCACGATGTCGTCCATGGCGATTTCTTTCTCGCATGCGGGACACGTCTTCACATAGGAAATTGGGCTGCCGCATTCCTTATGAATCATCCGCAGCGAAATATCTTTGTCTTCGGTGGCTGAGAACATTTTGACCGGAACATGTACAAGTCCGAAACTGATCGCACCTTTCCACACCGTATGCATGGCCTACGCACCTCCATCGCGCTTATCGCGTTTTGAACAGATCATTACCAGCGTTCCCGCAATGAAGGCGATTCAACCGTTTCAAACGACCCATTTTTGATCAATAAATACGAGCGGATCACCTCTCTGCAATTCTCCTGACGGCGGATGGAGGATAGCCCTTCATCTCCTTGAACAGATTGCTGAAGTACGAGATGTCCTGAAAGCCGCAGCGTTCAGCCGTTTCCGTTACGGTGAAATCACCGTCTGCCAGCATCATTTCGGCATTATTGATCCGAATGTGGTTCAGATACTCCCTAAAGGTCGAGCCGGTGCTCTCCTTAAAGAGCTTGCCTAAGTAAACGGGGTTCAGATTCACGCGTTCAGCTAAGTCCCCCATCTTAAGCGGCTGGGCATAACATTCTGCAATGTATGCGGTAAGTTTCTTGATTCGTGGATCAACATGCATGCTCGTCTGACGGGTAAAGTTGCTCAACAGTCGATGCAGGATCAGCTCAAAGATCGCACGAGCTTGAATGAGATAGAACGGCTGCTTGCTCATCCATACTTGATTAAACTCTCTGATGTATCCCATGATTTCTTTCGTTATCATCTTCTTGGTTACGGTCCCGAATGGGAGGCGAATATCATTATGCGGAGAAGCCCAGTAGAAGTTGAAGGGAAATGCGTGCATAGGGCAAGCTTTGAAGGTATGCGCTTCTCGAACGCTGCCCCCCGGAACATAGATCAAATCGCCCGCCTCAACATTGTATGGTTCCCCGTTAATGTAATAGCGGGCCCTGCCCGCAATGACAAAGGTAAGATCGTGAAAACTGATGGTTGACCTTTGAATGGTCCAGTCAGGGAAACATTTGCGATCAACGAACAGAAAGATATTCGGCACGAGGTGGGGATGGTAGTCCAGTTCCATTGAAATTCCTCCCGAGTAGAAATGGTTAGACTATCGTATGAATCGTGGATGGAACCTTCAGGCTTGTGGCGGCGTTATTGCTTGTTGGTAGGAATTTAGCATGATTCGGATCGTAAAGTGGGCATAATGTAATAGCTGAAATCTCCTAGACTTTTACTTTTATATTGGTTTATTACAAATCATATTTAGAAACTCTATGGTTTGACAACCTGTCAGATTATACACTTTGCATAGGTTCGGAGCGTCGCAATTGCAAGCGTTCCTTACAGCCTTATACAAAATGAAAGCGCTGCCTTATCGCAGCCGAATGTGAAGGGGGATTCATAAAAATGAAGTTTCGTAAGTCAATGGGGATGCTGTTGTGCAGCTTGATGCTGGTGACTACGGCTGCATGCGGTTCAGGCGGGGAGAAGAGCAGCACGGAAACAGACAAAACAGGAGGCACGGAGGCGACGGCTCCTGCAGCAACGGACGCGGAGGATACTGGAGAAACAGCTGCAGATGCGGAAACAGATCCTGTCAGTACGACGCCGGAGCTCGATTTTGACATGGGCGGCAGAACGATCAAATGGGTATCCTGGTACGATGAATCGATCAAGGAAGACAATCCGGACAACATCGAGAAGAAGAAAAACCTGGATGCGCTGATGAAGAAACATAATTTCAAAATCGAATACGTAGTCGTTGATTACGGCGAGTATAAGGATAAGGTGACGGCCTCCCTAATGTCCGGAACGCCGGTCGGAGATATCATCCGTCTGGCTAGACCGTGGATGATTCCAACGTTGGTCAAGAAAGATATGTTCTGGCCGGTCGACGAGTACACGAAGAACGACAAGGTGTTCATTCAGCAATACACGAATGAATATTCGCTATATGAAGGCAGAGGGTATGGCTTCCGTGCAGGCATCAACGGCGCATCCTCAGGCATTCTATACAACCGTACCTTGATGGCGAATATGGGCATTAAACCGCTGCAGGATTATGTCAACGAAGGCAACTGGAACTGGGATACGTTCATGCAGGTCGCCAAAGAGGCGAACAAAGATACGAATAATGACGGGAAGCTGGATACGTGGGGGCTGGCCAGCGATTCGCTGTTGGTGCCGGCAATGGCTGCGAACGAAGCGAACCTGGTGGCAGACGGTAAACAGACGCTTGATAATCCGAAGACGCTGGAAGTGCTCAACTTCTTGTCCAAGCTTGCAACGGAGAAGATTGGCAGGCCGTCGGAAGGCGGGGACTGGACGGAGCCGGGACAGTTCTTCCGTCAAGGCAATACGCTCATGTATGCGGGCAGCGACTATGAAACGAACGATTTCCACAAGGATATGCCGGACATCGATATCGGCTTCGTTCCGTTCCCGAAAGGTCCAAGCGTGACGGAGTACCATTCCTTGTTAACCATTCCGAACTATCTGACCATTCCGAAGGCGGTCGAACATCCCGAGCAGCTGGTATACATTTATGAGAAAATCAACGATATCAAATCGGTGTACGACTATCCGAAGCAAGCATCCCTGGAATCGTATTTCAGCAACGAAGACGATGTGAACAACGCGAAGCTCGCGGGCGAGAGCATTAAAGTCGTCGAATCCGATAACGGTTATCCGGAAATGCCATTTTACGATCTCATCGGAGAAATTCGTGAGGGTGTATCCGTATCGACGGTTATCGAGAAGTATAAAGCCCCGTTCCAGGCGGCTGTCGACAAGATATGGAAACAGTAACAACTTAAATTGACGATATCCATCAAGGCAGCAGGCTCCCCCCGGGCCTGCTTTCTTGTCGTTAACAAAGTGTAAATGAATGCGGCGCATGAGATTGAACCCCTCAGGGCATATTTTTCAAAGAAGGCAGGTGCCTCGCACATAGCGCAGCATGTAAAGCGATCATAAGAACTTTACTCGACGAAGGAGTTGTCAGCACACATGGCACTGGACCGTAACCCGAGCGAGCAAGAAGGACGGGACGTAGATACCGATGCATGGCATGACGGACGAAGCAGCTATGAGATGGATATCGACCGGATGGTGAATGAAGGGCTTGGCGGGGGTCAGGTGACGACGCATAACGGCCTGATCGACGCTTCCACGACGGATTACATGGATACGAGCGAGGGTCCGATTGTAGGGGAGGAGAACTAAGTGGATATCAAGCGAGCGAAGCAAATCTACGAATCGCCGGGCACGATTGGCGTTCACCTTGAAGGAGAACCGGTGTGGATCGAGTCCGTCGATGAGGCGAATGGCATGGCAACGGTTCAGGTCGGCGGAACGCCGCAGAATACGCATACGGTATCGGTGGACCGGCTAGTGGAAGATAAGGGTTAACCACATACGGGGTAAAATGAAACAGCGCCATCGTCGATGCCTTTGCGGCACCACGTACGGCGCTGTTCTGCTTTCCTATTCTTAATCACTTGCGTTTGCGGCTTGCGGATCCATTCATTGCGTCCGGCTCCGGTAAGGATGGACTTCGCTTTCTCCCTGGCCGAGCGCGGTGCTCCGGCTTTCTTCTTCGAACTCATCGATGCATTCCTCCAATAGGTTATCCAAAATGCGGCAGTTTGCCTGAATTACAGGCTTACTGCTTCTCTATCAGCATATGCGACGGAACGAGCGGATGCAAGCAGTCTTTTCCTCCTTAACTTGATGATTATTCCGTTTATGCTTGGCGGGAATATGGGTAATATTATATGCTTTTATCATCCAAATTAAGGAGGGAATTATCATGTACGATATCGTCATTATTGGAGCAGGTCCAGCAGGCGCAAGCGCAGCATTGTTCACGGCCAAAGCAGGCAAATCTACGCTTGTGATCGACAGCGATCAGAGCATTACGAAACGCGCTTGGATCGAGAACCATTACGGAGTCGAAGCGATCAGCGGTCCCGATCTTATTGCGGTCGGCGTAAAGCAGGCAAGAAATTTCGGTGCGGAGTTCGTGCAAGGCAAAGCGGTGCAAGTCCTATCCGGCGAAGGCACTGTGTCTGTACGTACGGAAGACGGCACTTCCTATGAAGCGAAGCATGTAATTCTGGCGACTGGCACAGGTCTGACGGAAGCGCTGGCGGAAGCGAGCGGCATTGCTGTGAAACCAGGCACCGAGCCGCGTGTGAAGACGATTCTGGATGCCGATGCAGCGGGCAAGACGAGCGTTGCGGGCGTATGGGCGGCAGGCGCGGCGGCAGGCGTCAGCGTACATACGATCGTTACGGCGGGCGATGGCGCGAAGGTCGCGATTAACGTCATCAGCGAGATTAATGGAGAGCGTTACGTCGATCACGACGTCCTTAAGAGCTAGACGAAGCATTTCGAAGAATTAGCTAGAATGGGTTGGAACATATGGGCTGCATCTGCGGTATATCGGCATCATGCTGATCCCTCGCTGTGCAGCCTTTTTCATGCTTGTATTAAGGATTCGTTTCACAAGCGACAGATAAACCGATATAACATCTGATAAACGAAGGCCGGATATCAAAAAGTCGTGAATTTGATATTTTTTGAACGAAAATGATGATTTTCGGTTCAATTTGACCGAATTTTCATGTATACTATAGTTAGAATTGTTAGACAACAAGGAAGGAAGGGGTTCAATGGCACACATCCATCACAGTAGATTGACCAAGGTCGAAATTGCCCGCCGAATGATATTGATAACCATCGGGGCAATCCTTATGGCCGTCGCGCTAGAAATATTTCTAGTACCGAACAACATTATCGACGGCGGCATCACAGGTATCTCCATCATTTTCGGACACTTATCCGGTGTACCGATCGGCGTATTCCTGTTCTTCCTCAACCTCCCGTTCTTATTTATTGGTTACAAGCAGATTGGCAAGACGTTCGCATTATCCACTTTATATGGTGTCGTCGTTATGTCGCTCGGCACATTCCTGCTTCACCCCGTGCAAGCTTTCACTGATGACACGTTCCTGGCAGCTATATTCGGCGGTCTCATTCTAGGTATTGGCGTTGGCATCGTCATTCGTTCCGGCGGATCGCTGGACGGTACCGAGATCGTGGCCATACTCATTAATAAGAAAATCCCGTTCTCCGTTGGCGAGATCGTTATGTTCTTTAACTTCTTCATTCTTGGCAGCGCAGGCTTCGTGTTCGGATGGGACCGCGCGATGTACTCGCTTATCGCCTACTACTTGGCTTACAAATTGATCGATATTACGATCGAAGGCTTCGACGAGTCCAAGTCGATCTGGATCATTAGCGACTCGTCGGAAATTATCGGCGATGCGATCATGAGTCGTCTTGGCCGCGGCGTTACGTATTTGCATGGCGAAGGCGCCTTCTCTGGCGGCAGTAAGAAAGTCATCTTCTGCGTCATTACGCGATTGGAGGAAGCGAAACTCAAATCGATTGTGCAGGAGATCGACGAATCGGCCTTCCTTGCCGTCGGCAACATTCACGATGTGAAGGGCGGACGTTTCAAGAAGAAGGACATTCACTAGTCATTTCACGTGAACAAGCCGCATTCGCCAGGCTCTAAGCCTTGCGAATGCGGCTTTTTTCGTTGGGAGCAAGGTCGACTGTCATTGATACCATTTGTTGCGGCACTCGTCGACGCCCGATATAATAAGGTCAACGCAAGAAGACAAGGTGAAACGGTACGGTACATTGCGTTTCATTCGGAGATAGAGACGAAAGCGGCATGGGGGCGGAATGATTGGACGAGTTCGCAAGCATCGGTCATTGGACCGCTGAGCGCCAGTCCGCGCAGTGGCAGAAGGAACGAGGCGTTGTATTAGGCATTGGAGACGATGCCGCCGTTGTTCAATTGCCGGACGTACCGCAGCAGCAGTGGCAGTGGGTGCTCGCGGTTGATACGATGGTGGAGACGATCCATTTTAACGATATAACAATGTCGGCTTCGGATATTGGCTACAAAGCGCTTGCCGCCAATGTAAGCGACGTTGCGGCGATGGGCGGATTGCCGATGCATGCGCTCGTGTCGGTCAGCGTGCCGCCAGCCTGGGGGCCGGATCGAATGAGGTCGCTGTACGATGGATTGTATGAGTGCGCGGATCGATATGGTGTAGCCGTTATAGGCGGCGATACGACTTCATCGCCGCAGCATCTCGTTGTCGCGGTTACTGTCGTCGGCAGGGTGGAAACCGGGAAGGCGCTGCAGCGCTCGGGTGCGAAGCCGGGCGATGTCATATTCGTAACAGGCCCGATCGGGCAGTCGGCTGCCGGTCTGCATGGCTTGCTGGGGGGACAAGCGGCGGTTATGCCTGAACCGCTTGTGCGGGCGCATCGACGACCATCGCCTTCGGTATTAGCAGGCAGGCTGTTGCAGCAGCGCGGTACCTGTACGTCGCTCAATGATGTGAGCGACGGCGCGGCCAGCGAGGCTTGGGAAATCGCGGAGGCATCCGGTGTGTGCCTGCTGCTGCGCGATCGACAGCTCCCTAGGAGCGGTGCGCTGATGAGCTATGCGGCAGACGCCGGACAGGATGCGTTGGAATGGATGATGTACGGCGGCGAGGATTATGTGCTGCTGGGTACGATTGAAGCTGGAGATGCGGAAGGCGCCAAGGCGGCGCTGGAGGCGGAAGGCATTCCGATGTTTATCATCGGCGAGGTCGAGGAAGGCGGACCGGATGTTCAGCTTATTACCGGCGGCGCTGGGAGCTCCGCAGCAACGGAGCGGAGAAGGCAGCTGCAGAAGCGCGGATATAACCATTTTGGCTGAGGATCTGGATAGAGAGACAGCAGTTAAGTACAACCTCTTTAAGGGAACGGTGAAGGTATGAATACGCGATTAGTAGAAGTAGCGGCCTGGGAGGGCCACGCGGAGAAGGAGACGGTTGCTCTCGCAGAACGTCTGGCGCATTGGGCAGAGCCGGGCGCGGTGCTCGCGCTTGACGGCGATCTTGGAGCGGGCAAAACTCGCTTCTCCCAAGCGTTCGCTGCGGCATTAGGCGTTCCGGGCATCGTGAACAGTCCGACGTTTACGATCATTAAGGAATATGAAGGGCAGTCGATGCCTTTTTACCATATGGATGTTTACCGCCTGTCGATCGAAGAAGCGGATGACTTAGGACTGGACGACTACTTCTTTGGTGAAGGGGTTACGATTGTCGAGTGGGCGAGCCTGATTGAAGAATTGCTGCCGCCGGATCGGCTCCATATTCAGCTTGTTCATCTAGGCGGACAAAGCCGTCGGTATGAGCTTATGGGCATCGGCGGGCGTTATTCTAAGCTAGTGAAGGAACTGGCAGAGGAGCAGCGCAGGCGGCGTGGGGAGGAACAGTCATGACCGGGATCAAAGAAACGCTCGATTCGGCGAAGCCGATCGTAGCGGCGCTTGATACGTCAACGGCGGCGATGGCGATGGCGATCGTACGCGGTAATGAGGTGCTCGGCGAAGTCCAGTCGATGGCGGAGCGCAACCATTCGGTTGAAGTCGTATCCAAGCTGAAGGCGCTTATGGCTGATTGCGGCGTCACGGCCGATACGCTTGATGGCATTGCAGTTGGACGAGGTCCAGGCTCGTATACGGGAATGCGGATTGGCGTAACAGTGGCTAAGACGCTTGCTTGGGCTTGGAACAAGCCGATTATTGGCGTATCGAGCCTTGAGGCGCTCGCCTATGGCAGCTTGCCTGCGGAGGATGACGGCAGCGAGCATTGGTTTGTGCCGCTCATGGATGCGCGTCGCGGCCAAGTGTATACGGCTGCTTGGGCCGCGGGCGGAGAAGTGAACAGCACATGGGTGCGTTTTGCTCCGGATGCCATTCGACTGATGGCGGATTGGGTTGACGAGCTCGCGGATCGCGCAAGCGCTTATTCGGAGTTCCATGAAGAAGAAGGCTCGCTCACGATTGTCGTGTGCGGCGATCTGGAGAAGCATGAAGAAGAGGCTTCACGATTACAGCAGCTGTGCGAACAATGCGGCGTTCGTGTCCTGTTGTCTCCTTCGTTGATGGCGGGTCGCAGCAGTGCGCTGCTGGGAGCGAAACGTCTCGCGCGCGGCGAGCAGGACGACGTGCATAGCTTTGTGCCGAACTATACGCAGCTGACTGAGGCAGAGGTTAAACTGCGCGAGAAGCAAGCAGCGGAGCGTGATGGGCGATGAGCAGCGGTACGCAGCAGTCGGCTGTCATGTTCCGAGCCATGCGGATAACGGATGTTCCGGACATTATTGCGATCGAACGAGAAGCTTTTACGACGCCATGGACGGCGGAAGCGTTCATTAACGAGCTGACGCATAACCATTTTGCCCGCTATATTGTGATGGAGGATCATACGGGTATTATCGGTTATGGCGGCATGTGGACGATTATTGACGAGGCGCATGTGACCAATATTGCGGTGCGGCACGATCGCCGTGGAATGGGCCTTGGCGAGAAGCTGCTGCAGCGGCAGATGGAGAGTGCGGCCGAGTATGGCATGCAGCGAATGACGCTTGAAGTGCGCGTCTCGAACGATCGCGCGCAGCGGTTGTATGAGCGGCTCGGCTTCGAGCCTGCCGGCATACGGCCGGGTTATTATTCGGACAATAATGAGGATGCGCTCATCATGTGGGTCGAACTTGATGCGTCTAAGACGGGAGAGCAGCCAGGATGACAGAACAGAAGGAACAGGTAGCAGGGGAGCAGGGGAGCCTGCTGCTCGCAATTGAAACAAGCTGCGACGAGACTTCGGTCGCAGTCGTGCGCGATGGCAAGCAGATTCTGTCGAACGTGATCTCGAGTCAGATCGAGACGCATCGGAAGTTCGGCGGCGTCGTGCCGGAGATCGCTTCGCGCAAGCATGTCGAGACGATTACCGTCATGATGGAGGAAGCGCTGGAGCAGGCTGGCGTTGCGCCGAGCGAGCTGTCGGCTGTTGCGGTCACGCAGGGCCCAGGGCTTGTTGGCGCATTGCTCGTAGGCGGTGTTGCTGCGAAGACGTACGCGATGGCGCTGGACATCCCATTGATCGGCACGCACCATATTGCAGGGCATATCTATGCCAACGCATTGGTGCATGACATCGTTTATCCATGCGTTGCACTCGTTGTCTCCGGCGGACATACGGAGCTCGTTGTGCTGGAGCGGGAAGGCTCGTTCCGCATCGTTGGACGTACGCGCGACGATGCAGTCGGCGAGGCTTACGACAAAGTTGCGCGTGCGCTCAACTTCCCGTATCCGGGAGGACCGCATATCGATCGTCTTGCGATCGAAGCGGAAGAGGTCGTTGAGCTGCCGCGCGCGTGGCTGGAGGCGGATTCGTATGATTTCAGCCTGAGCGGCTTGAAATCTGCGGTGCTTGCCGCGATCAACCAAGCGCGGATGAAAGGCGAGACGCTTAATACCGCTGCACTGGCTCGCGGCTTCCAAGAGTCTGTCATCGATGTGCTCGTCGGCAAATCGATGCGTGCGATCCAGGAGTTCGGCGCTCGCCAGTTGCTGCTGTGCGGCGGCGTTGCAGCCAACCGCGGCCTGCGCGCTGCGCTGGCGGCGAGCTGCGAAGCGGCAGGCGTGCCGCTGCTTGTGCCGCCGTTTGCGCTGTGCACGGACAACGGCGCCATGATCGGCGCGGCCGCGCACCTGAAATGGAAGAGCGGCGAGTTCACCTCGCTCGATATGAAAGCCGATCCGCTCCTCTCGCTGGAGGAGTGGTCGGTGGCAGCACCTAAACCGGTCGAATGACCGGTTTTTTTTCATTTTTGGGCAAAAGTCATTTGACAATGCCGCTACTACGTGTTACTTTGTAGTAGTAGTCAGTAACACTGCATACCAGCCATACTTTATAGCGGTAGTCAGTAACACTGCATACCAGTCGTACAGAATAGCAAAGGGTGATTGTGTTGGAAAACTTAACGGAAATGCTCAAAGGAGTGCTTGAGGGCTGTGTCCTTGACATTATTAGCCGCCAAGAAACATATGGTTACGAAATTACGCGGCAGCTGAATGCCCTCGGTTTCTCGGATGTAGTGGAGGGAACGGTGTATACGATCCTGATCCGGCTTGAAAAAAACAAATTAGTGGAAATCACCAAGAAACCTTCCGACATGGGACCGCCTCGAAAGTTCTTCGCGATCAACGACGAAGGGCGTAAGGAACTTCGAATGTTCTGGGAGAAGTGGGAGTTCGTCTCATCGAAAATGAACGAGTTAAAGGAGAGAAAACAATGAATTTCTGGGAGAAAATTACGGGCAGCGACATGACGAAAGCAATGAAGGATTTCGAATCGCGAATTAGCAAGCTGCCGGCCGATTATCAAGCGGCATGGAGTCAAATTAACGTTCATCTGTGGCCGCATACCGATTTCACCGGCCGCAATCTGATGCCTATTCTGGACGGCGTGGTCGGCTTGCTCGAAGAGACGGCAGCAGACGGTCAGAATGTGCAAGAGGTGCTAGGCGACGATATCAAAGGCTTCTGTTCAGCGCTCGCTGGCGAAGAAGGCGCAAAGTCCTATCGTGACAAGTGGCGTAAGCAGCTCAATAACAATATCGCTAAAAAATTAGGCAAATAGGAGGAATTAACTATGAGTATCAGAGATATCATCGAAGGTAAAAAACAGTGGCGCGCGCACGTGGCGCGCGTCAAATCGCTCCCGCAAGATTATCAAATCGTGTATAAAGAAATTCAAAAATATCTCTTCAAAGTCGGCCCTGTCGAGCTGACCGACGGTACGGGTTTGCTCTCGGGGATCGTCGATCTCTTCGAGGAAGGCGCGGCTTCGAAGAAAGGCGTGCTCGAGGTGACCGGCAATGACGTGGCTGCGTTCTGCGACGAATTAATCAAAGATTCCAAAACATACGCTGACCTTTATCAAGAATCCGTGGACAACAAGTCCAAGAAATAGCTGGCGTGGATCAATCACAGTAATAGGAGGAGGGAAATCGGGATGGTAAAAGCAATCGAAGTGAAAGGTCTGCGGAAGTCTTTCAAGGGCATGGAGGTTCTAAAAGGTGTCGATTTCGAAGTGAATCGGGGCGAAATTTTCGCCCTGCTCGGCTCCAACGGCGCGGGCAAGACGACGATCGTCAGAATCTTAACCACGCTGCTTAAGCAAGATGCAGGCGCTGCCATCGTAAACGGTTTTGACGTCACGACAAAGCCCGGCCATGTACGGCAGTCGATTAGTCTCACGGGGCAGTTCGCCGCGGTAGACGAGATATTGACCGGTCGGGAGAATTTGATCCTGATCGCGAAATTGCGGCATCTCAGTCATCCGCGACAGGTTGCGGATGACTTGTTGAATCGCTTCGGGCTGACGGACGCCGCTGACCGCAAGGCGTCTACCTATTCGGGCGGCATGCGCCGCAGGCTTGATATTGCCATGAGCCTGATCGGGAAACCGCAGCTCATTTTTCTCGACGAGCCGACCACCGGGCTTGACCCCGAGGCGCGCATAGAAGCATGGAAGGTCGTCAAGGAGCTTGCCGAAGGCGGCACGACTGTATTCCTGACCACGCAGTATTTGGAAGAGGCTGAACAACTTGCCGATCAAATCGCCATTTTGCATGAAGGCAGAATTATTAGCAAGGGCACGCTTGCGGAACTGAAGAAGCTGTTCCCTCCCGCAAAGGTGGAGTATGTGGAAAAACAGCCTTCGTTGGAAGAGATTTTCCTTGCGATTATCGGCAAAAAGGAGGGGGCGTAACGATGAACGAACATTTTGTCAGCGATATGGGCGTCATGCTTGGACGTTCCATGCGACATGTTTTCCGGAGTGTGGACACCATCATCACGGTGTGCATCACGCCGATTGCGATGATGCTGCTGTTCGTCTATGTGCTGGGCGGCGCAATCCAGACCGATACGGATAACTATGTGAACTATCTGCTGCCCGGCATCCTGCTGATTGCGATTGCTAGCGGCATTTCCTATACGGCATACCGCTTGTTCATGGATAAGCAGCGGGGTATCATAGAGCGGTTTCACTCGATGCCGATCGCGCGTTCTGCTGTACTGTGGGGGCACGTATTGACCTCGCTGGTATCCAACTTCCTTTCGCTTGCGGTCATCATGATCGTGGCGCTTATTATGGGCTTTCGCTCATCGGCTGGGATTCTGTCGTGGCTCGCTGTAATCGGGATACTCATGTTGTTTACGCTGGCTTTGACCTGGGTTGCGGCGATCGCCGGATTGACTGGAAAATCGGTGGAAGGTGCCAGTGCATTCTCCTATCCGCTCATCTTCCTTCCGTTTATCAGCTCAGCCTTCGTACCAACCGATTCGATGCCGAAGGTCGTTCGCGCCTTTGCCGATAACCAGCCGGTGACTTCAATCGTGGAAGCGATTCGTGCACTGCTGTCAGGTCAGCCTGTTGGCAATGAGATTTGGATCGCGCTTGCATGGTGTGTCGGAATTATGCTCGTCGCTTATTACTTCGCAATGCGGGCTTACAACCGGAAGGCCGCTTAATGCTTGCAACACAGGACATTCGTGACTCGTAAACGTTGTTTGCACTTTTCAGATACTGGGGTCCCCGCATCGAAGAAGTCTGAAAATTTAGTGTTTGACAGATATAGACTGCTGTGCATATAATGACTCCAACAGATTCACGAATATGTTCCAAACGCGAAGAACAGGAGCAGTAGAGATTGCCGGGTATGGCGGGCATGGTCGCAAGACGTGCTTGCCGCTAGAGAGCTGCGGGGTGGTGCAACGCAGTCGAAGGAGATTTCGAAACTCGCCTGGGAGCGGAATGGCGGAACCGATTGAGGATGACGACGGTCATCGGATACGGACGTACGTCATTACGGTTTACCCCCGTGAGAGGGTGCGCTTACCGTCATGATCCGGATATGACGAAGCGCTTAAGGGGGCATTCACGCTTAGCATTTAAGCGGAGTGTCAACAAGAGTGGTACCGCGCGGGCACACAAGCCTGTCGTCTCTTGCATAACTGCAAGGGGCGGCAGGCTTTTCTTGTTGTCATTCGCAATGTTGGCGTGAACGTTCAAGCGCATTTGGCGCGTATTCGACTTCGACCAATATGGATCTGGGAAGTAAAACGAAAACTTGGAACAATCAATCGATAATGAAAGACCTGACCATACATGAACGCGATGAACAGGAGCAGTACAACCGATTCGGGGTACAGAGAACTGCGGGGTGGTGCGACGCAGTCGAACGACGGTTGGAAACTCGCCTGTGAGCGGAATGGTGGAAACTTACGATCGTCATCGTATGACGGGAGTTGGTGTACACCATTACGGCCGATCCAGCCGTTACCCCGGATGCTGAGCGCACACCCTCCCGAGGGCAGTCACGCGCTTGGCGCCAAAGAGGACATCGCATTCGACCAGAAGCGATGTCAACGAGAGTGGTACCGCGGCAGCGGCTTGGAAGCAAGCCTGTCGTCTCTTATTGCAAAGGTGAGAACCGGAGCGGGAGACGATGGGCTTGCTTTTTTTGTACTTAGCAACCTTTAGCCCATACTTCCGATGCAAGTTCATTGTTCGCAGGGAGCAGGAGCGAGACAGCAACTCAAATAATCTTAGGAGGCTAACCCTATGACAACTTTTAACGCAAATACAAACGCGAACGCTATCGATAGCATGAAACGCATTCAAATCTTCGACACGACGCTGCGTGACGGCGAGCAATCGCCTGGCGCTTCGATCGATTCCGGCCGCAAAATCATCATTGCCCGCCAGCTGGCGAAGCTGGGCATCGACGTCATCGAGCCGGGGTTTGCGATCTCTAGCCCCGGCGACTTCGCGGCGATCCAGCAAATTTCCCGTGAGCTGCACAATGTTGAAATTGCAGGCTTCGCTCGCTGCGTCAAGGCGGATATCGAAGCTGCTGTCCAAGCCACACAGGATGCAGCACGCCGCAGACTGCATCTGTTCATCTCGTCTTCGGACATTCACTTGAACTTCCAAATTCGCAAATCTCGGGAGCAAGTGATCCAAATCGCCCGCGACATGATCAGCTTCGGCAAGCAGTTCGTGGACGAGATCGAGTTCTCGGCGATGGACTCGACACGTTCGGGCATCGAGTTCGTGACGGAGCTGGTTGAAGCGGCGATCGGTGCAGGCGCTACGATCATCAACCTGCCGGATACGATGGGCTACGCCATTCCGAGCGAGGTAGAGGAGCTGTTCCGTACCGTACGCCGAGAAGCGCGCGGCGCCGATCGCGTCCGCTTCAGCGCTCACTGCCACAATGATCTGGGCATGGCGGTAGCGAACAGTCTGGCTGCGATTCGAGGCGGTGCAACGCAGATCGAAGTGACCGTCAATGGCATCGGCGAACGTGCCGGCAACTGCTCGCTGGAAGAGCTGGTCATGGCGATCGAGACGCGCAAGGATGCGATGCAGGCGGAGACGGGCATCGTGCAGGCGGAAATTTTCGAGACGTCGCGTCTGGTCAGCCGGACGATGCGCTTCCCGATCGCTTTCAACAAGCCGATCGTCGGACGCAACGCTTTCCAGCATGAATCGGGCATCCATCAGGATGGTCTGCTGAAGAACCGCAACACGTATGAGATTATGGACCCGGAAGCGATGGGCATTCCGCGCAATATGATTATCCTCGGCAAATCGTCCGGCCGTCACGCGATCAAGCACCGTCTGTCGGAATACGGCATCATCGTCAATGATGAGCAGATGCAGACGGTCTATGAGAAGTTCATCGTCGCCGCCGATAAGCACAAAATCGTCTCCGACGTCGAGCTGATCCGCATGGCGGGCGAAGCGACGGATACGCAGCCGGATCCATACGTATTGACCGACCTGCAGGTCGTCTCCGGTACGCAACGCTCGCGCGTCGCATCGGTGACGGTGAAGGAGGCCAGCGGCAAGGAACGCTCCTACTCCGCAGTTGGCGAAGGGCCGGTCGAAGCCGTTATCCGCTGCATTCAACAAGCGATACCAGCCGCAGCGGAGTTCGAGGACCTGGAGCTGCACTCGTTGTCGACGGGTGAGAATGCGTATGGCGAAGCGGTCGTCACGATTCTGTACGGTGGACGGAGGTACCGCGGCACCTCGATTCACAAGGACATCATACTCGCTTCGGCTCAAGCATACGTGGCAGCGTGCAACCAAGCGATTATGAGCGGCGGCAGCGATCAGGCAGGGACTGTACAAGGCGAAGAGTCGGCTGTATAATCTGCTCCAATATTTGTAATGCGGAAGGGGACGACAGGATGGGGAGCAGCATTGTCGAGTATTATAATCAGTTCGATGAATGGGGAAGGCTCGATCGCGAGCCGATCGAATTTCTTGTGAATTGGTATTACATGCGCAGGAGCTTGCCAGCCCAAGGTCATATTCTCGATATTGGGGCAGGTCCCGGCAAGTACGCCATGGCGCTGGCACAGCATGGTTACGAGGTTACGCTGGCTGATCTGACGCCTCGGCTGGTCGACATCGCCAAGAGCATAGCGGAGCAGCTCGACATTACGCAGCAGTTCCGCGGGTTTGACGTTGCCGATGCGACAGATCTCACTCGTTATGGTGATGCTGCGTTCGACGCAGCGCTCATGCTGGGTCCGCTCTATCACTTGCAGCAGGATGCCGATCGCATCCGCGCCGTTCGCGAGCTTCATCGCGTCACGAAGCGAGGGGGTCTCGTCTTCGTCGCTTTCATGACGCGAACTCGGCATCTCATGACCTCCCTTGCCGATCCGCTTCAGTGGAAGCCTAACCATGAGCCGGAAGGCCTCATCGCCTTCGCTCAGACTGGCGAGTTCAATCATACGGATGCGGGGCGATTCACCGGCGCCTACTACTTTGGAATCGACGAGATTGAGCCGTTCATGGAGGCGCAAGGATTTCGAACGATTGCGCTCATCGGCTCCTCCAGCATTGCCGGCAGTTTGCGGGCTGAACGGTTCGATTACTGGCATTCATTCGGCGAGGAACGATTCCAGGAGATAATGGATGTGGTTTACCGTGAGGCGGCCAATCGCTTCAATCTAGGCTCATCCTCTCACTTGTTGTACATCGGGCAGGCCGAGTAATACGAGGTCATCATTGCGAAAATCACCGAAAGTATTCCGACACTTTTTCGATAAAACTGACAAAGACGGTCCAAGAGGCTCTTGCAGCCAATTGGACCGTCTTTTTTCACATTATCCACAGCGATGTGTGAAGTGTGTGTAAATTTTCCAATACCGCGTCCGAACGCGCTTCCTAGCAAATTGATACTGTTATGTAAAAGTGGACAACTTTTTCACAGGTGAATTGTGGACAATGTGGATAACGTGGATAAAAGGCATGTCTTTTGAACTAAGGGAGCAATGCGCAAGCCAATGCCGTGATATAACAGGCGTAAATTCGACTTGCATTTCGACAGAATTGTACAACAACTTGTTCAGGGGTGTGGATAAACCTGTGGATGAGGTGAATATCCGAATAAATGGCAAATGCATAACTGCTTTCGTGCAGAGAAATACTGGATGGGGAGCGTAAAACAGGAGCACTGAGATTTCGAAAGCAACGCGGTACATTTTCGACAAAACGATCCATTATCCAACATGAAGCTTGAATCGAGGAGGCGGCAACGGTGACGGGTAACAACAACAATGGGCTCGGAGCAGGCGGATCGGAAGATCAGCGCTTCAGCGAAGGAGAGTCGGAGCTGACGCTGACGAACCGGCAGGGACATCCGATTACGGATAACCAGAATGTCCGGACAGTCGGACGCCGGGGACCAACTACGCTGGAAAACTACGATTTCCTTGAGAAAATATCGCACTTCGACCGGGAGCGCATTCCGGAACGAGTCGTGCATGCGCGCGGAGCGGGTGCTCACGGCTACTTCGAGGCCTACGGCAAGGTAGGCAATGAACCGGTCGCCAAGTATACGCGGGCGAAGCTGTTCCAGGAGGCTGGCCAGCGGACGCCGGTCTTCGTACGGTTCTCCTCTGTTATTCACGGCAACCATTCGCCGGAGACGCTGCGAGACCCGCGCGGATTCGCGGTCAAATTTTATACCGAAGACGGCAACTGGGATCTGGTCGGCAACAACTTGAAGATCTTCTTCATCCGCGATCCGATCAAATTCCCGGACATGGTGCATGCGTTCAAGCCGGATCCGGTAACGAACATCCAGAGCAACGAACGGTTCTTTGATTTCGTGTCCAACTCGCCGGAAGCGACGCATATGGTCACGTTCCTGTTCTCGCCGTGGGGCATCCCAGCCAACTATCGTCAAATGCAGGGCTCGGGCGTGCATGCCTATAAGTGGGTCAATGCGGATGGTCAAGCGATGCTCGTGAAGTACCATTGGGAACCATTGCAGGGCGTTAAGAACTTGACGGCTGGCGAAGCGGAGAAGATTCAAGGCACCAACTTCAACCACGCAACGCAGGACTTATATGAAGCAATCGAGCGCGGCGATTATCCGGCTTGGGAGCTGAACGTACAGCTGATGACCGACGACGACCATCCTGAGCTCGACTTCGACCCGCTCGACCCGACGAAGCTGTGGGATCCTGAGAAATACCCGTTCTTGCCTGTTGGGCGGATGGTGCTGGACACGAATCCGACCAACTATTTCGCAGAGGTGGAGCAAGCGGCGTTTGGTACAGGCGTTCTGGTCGATGGCCTCGATTTCTCGGACGACAAGCTGCTGCAAGGACGGACCTTCTCGTACTCCGATACGCAGCGGCATCGGGTCGGTACGAACTACCTGCAGCTGCCGATTAACGCGCCGAAGAAGCATGTGGCGACCAATCAGCGGGATGGTCAGATGGCGTATGAGGTTGATCTCGCTCCGGGTCAAAATCCGCATGTCAACTACGAGCCATCCTCGCTCGGTGGTCTGCAAGAAGCGCCGCAGCGCGGCAAGGAGCATGAACCGCTTTACAATGAGCGGTTAGTGCGTCAGCAGATCGACCGGACGAACGATTTTGCCCAAGCGGGGGCGACCTATCGCAGCCTCGATGAAGTAGAGCGTGCGGATCTCATTGCGAACCTGGGCGGAGCGCTTGCGGAGTGCAAAGACATCATTCGCAATCGGATGGTCGAGCACTTCACGAAAGCCGATCCGGAGTACGGCGCGAATGTGGCGAAGGCGATCGAAGAAGCGCTTGCGAAGCGTGCGAGCGCGCACAGCGGCATTACGTCGCAGAACGGCGACGCGATGGAGATTGCATCCGAGCTTGGTCACAAGAGCGACGGCTATTAATTGAAGCAGTCGAGCAGAGGGAGACTCTGCTCGACTGCTTTTATTTGGGTGGCAACCCCCTCCAAACGACGCACCAACACTCGAATCTCGCTCCTCAGAATGGAATAAGTGTGTCTCAACCACACTTAATCGTCCGCAAACCTGATTCGCAGCCAATTAAGTGTGGTAAACCCCCGCCTAACTACGCACCAACTATCGAATCTGGCTACTCAGAATGG
>NZ_BTCK01000076.1:0-19643 GCF_033239625.1 Paenibacillus sp. CCS19 | reverse complement strand
CCGCTTTCGCCGCTGCTACTGCTTCAGCGTCGGTTTGTGCAAGCTTCGTTACCGTCAATGTGAAGGTCTTCGTCTCTTCGACGGAACCCTTCTTGATTGTTGCTGTTAGCATCACAGTCGCATCGCCTGCCGTGTAGCTTGGGCGGGTCACCGTTCCGTTGGCTGCGATGACGCTCGATTTGTCCGAGTTCCAAGTCACGTTCGTTCCATCTAGGCCAGCAGTGCTGAGTGTCAGGTTCTGCCTCACATCAGCGGCTGTGTCTCCAGTTGCATAGCCTACAGTCAATACATCTTTCGCCGCTGCTACTGCCTCGGCGTCGGTTTGCGCAAGCTTTGTTACCGTCAGCGTGAAGGTCTTCGTCTCTTCGACGGAGCCCTTCTTAATCGTTGCCGTCAGCGTTACGAGTGCATCGCCTGCTGTGTAGCTTGGGCGGGTCACCGTTCCGTCCGCCTTGATAACACCTGTTTTGTCCGAGTTCCAAGATACGCTCGTTCCGTCTAGGCCAGCAGTGCTGAGTACCAGGTTCTGCTTTACATCGTACGGAGAGTCGCCGCTTGCATAACCTACTTCCACTGCCGCTTTCGCGGCTGCTACTGCCTCTGCGTCTGTTTGCGTTTGTTTCACTACATTCAACGTGAAGACTTTCACGGCAAATGCAGGCCCCTTCATGATTACTGCCGTCAACGTAACATCAGCATCACCCTCCGTGTAACTTGGCCGGGTTACAGTTCCATCACTTTCGATGATATCCTTATTCGAAGTCCATATTATGCTCGTTCCGTTGATGCCGATCGTGCTAAGCGTGACGTTCTGCGTTACGCTCGCCGCCGTGTCACCACCTGTGTAGCCTACTTCCAACGCTGACCTCGCTGCTTCGACTGCCTCAGTATCAGTCTGTGCTTGCTTCGCCACCGTCAAGATGAACGTCTTCGTTGCTGTCTCCGATCCCTTCTTAATCGTTGCCGTCAATGTCACGGTTGCGTCGCCTAATGTGTAGCTCGGACGCGTTACGGTTCCGTCTGCTTTGATTACACCGGTCTTATCCGAGCTCCAAGACACGCTTGTCCCTTCTAGACCCATCGTATTCAGCGTCACGTCTTGCGTCACATTCGTTGCTGTGTCAGTGCCTGCGTAGCCAACCTCAACTGCATCTTTCGCCGCAGCAACGGCTTCCGCGTCAGTCTGTATCAGCTTCTTTACCGTCAAGTAGAACGTCTTCGTAAGACCAGCTGATCCTTTGGTAATTAACGCAGTCAGCTCTACTGCCTGATCACCGGACATGTAGCTTGGGCGATTCACCTTTCCATCCATATCGATAACGCTTAAGTTAGTCGTTATCCATACGATATTTGTTCCGTTAATGCCTGCCGTATCAAGTGTTACGTTCTGTGTTACGCTCGATGCATCGTCGCCACTGGCGTAGCCAATCGTTAATGCATCCCGCGCAGCTCCAACTGCCTCTTCATCAGTCTGCGCCTGCTTCAATACGGTTACAGTGAACGACTTCGTTTCCGACACCGTTCCCTTGCTGATCGTTGCGGTCAGCGTAACTGCAGCATCGCCAGATGTGTAGCTCGGACGTGTGACAACACCGTTGGCTCCGATGACGCTGCCAACATTGGAAGCCCACGTTACAGTCGTACCGTTCGTACCTGTCGTGCTAAGCGTAACATTCTGCGTTACGCTCGAAGCCGTGTCGCCTCCAGAATAGCCGACTGTGATGGCCGCCTTCGCCGCAGCGACAGCGTCTGCGTCCGTCATACCGGTCCCAGTCGTAGTGAACGTCTGGTCAGTGCCATACGTTGTGCCTTTCGAATTGACCCCCATAACTTGATAATGATAGGTCGTGTTCGGCTCTAGACCCGAAAGGGTAGCCGATCGATTGGAAAGGCCGCTATATGGCGCAACAGCGCTCGCACTGACCGTGCTGCCATAGCTTGTCGTTTTACCAAATTTAAAAGTTACCGTAGTGTTGTATCCGTTATCATTGACAGCGCCATTAAGTGTTACACCGGTATCAGTGATACCCGTTGCAGCTTGGGTCATTGCTGTTGGAGCCCCCATTACAACGACACTACTGACATTACTAGCATTAAGGTTGCCATCTACAGCTACCACATAAAGGTAATACTGCTGCGCGGAGCTAAGGTTTGAAAGTGTAATGGTATTGGATGTATTAGGGATACTTCCATACATACCGTTCGACACCATATTGGATACACTTGCACTAATTACATTACTGGCTGTTGGATTCTGAGCACTCGTTGTAATCACATAATAGATTTTACCTGCTTCATTACTGGTAAAGCTAAGAGTTGCATTCGTCGTCGAGGTAACTCTGCTGCTCACATTCGTAAGAACCGGTGGTGTTTGATCATCTATCACATTGATCTGAAAGGTCCGAGAGACTGTTGCTATTCCGTCGCTTACTTCAACGGTAAAGCTGTCCGTTCCTGTGAACCCAGCTGCCTGAGTATAGTTTATATTCCCGTTTGGTACGATAAATGTACTTCCAGACATGGCTGTGCTTCCGCTCAGGGTCAGCGTACCGTGACTCGGCGCGGTTGCAACTGTCCACGTCAATACTTGGCCTATGTCCGTATCACTTACAACCAGTGGATAATTCATATTGATAGGGCCCGCAGTTGGATAAGTATCAATTGTAGTGGTGTTCATTACAAAAGTCGGTGCTGTATTCGGCACCAAGTTAATGTAAGGCGTACCTGTCAATATCTCGATTTGTTGCGTCGTTGCAGTTTCGTTATTCGTTAGGAGGAATCTTGCCGTCGCTCCGGCTTTTCTTTTTATGACGTTAGTTACGTCAATTGTAGCGCTTTGACCTGGAAATGCAGATGAATACGTACCAACATACTCATAATCGGGATTGCCTTCAAGTCTCGACGTCGTCGGCCAACCCGCATCGCCACTAGACATAGTAGGAATGGAAGCTCCTTTATATTCCCATAATCCTATCTGTCGGGAAGCGCCCGAATTGACGCTATTAATTGGTATAGTAAGGAGGGCTCTCATACCAGCCTCAGGATATCCCACCGGTACGGTATACTCTGCAAACACATGCCCTACTTTGGCAGGAAAGGCAGGAGGACTACTGATCAAATAAAACTGAAATTCAGTCGTCAAATCATAAGAGCCAAACTCAAAATCATGCCCGATAATTTTAGAAGGATTCAATACCGGCGCAGCATGCACCACTGGTGCAAATCCCGCCAAACCGGACGTGCCTACGATCAAAGCAAAACACAAAAAGACCAATCGTCTAAGGTACAGCAGATGTTTCTTAGATCTACCTTTCATTTTCGTTACACTCCTCTATGAAATTACTGTCGAATTCTATCGAATAACCTCCCATATTATAGCATCCAACGCTTTCTTTGTGGGCATTTCCTCATATTCACCTATGTAAATTATGATTCTTAATACCTAGCAAATAATAGAATTTGTCGTCGGAAAAACAAGAAAACCGGACATCCCTGTCCGGTTACTCGTTCGCATCCTTTATTCGGTTCTAAGGTACTGATCGATGAAGTTGAGCACGCGATTCACATTGGCCGTCGTCTCGAATGCCTCGCCGCCATGGCCAGCGCCCTCGAGCAGCTCCAAGCTCACTTTGTCGCTGCCGATGACAGCCCGAAGCTTCTCCGCGAAGACGACCGACTGCATCGTCGGGATGAGCGGATCATGCGTGCCGTGCTGAATCAAGAAAGGCGGCGTCCGCTCCGAGATGTACGTCTCGGGATTCGCCGCTTGCACAAGCTCCGGCACCTCTGCGATGGGGCTGCCAAGCAGCCGCGATTCCGGTGAATCCGCTGCATGATGCACTTGATGCGGCCGGACCGCGCTGTGAACGAACAGCTCATCCATCGTCAGGAAGTTCGTCGGACCGAACCAGTCGACGACAGCCTGCACCTCGCTCGTGACCGTCATTCGCTCTCGGTGCGGATCATCCAGCTCTTCATCATGCGCCGATGTACCAGCCAGCGCTGACAGATGACCGCCAGCGGATCCGCCCCACAACGCGATGCGGCTGGCATCGAGCTGATACGATGCCGCGTTCATTTTGATCCAACGAATAGCCGCCTTCACGTCATAGATCTGGGCAGGAAACAACGCCTCTCCGCTCAGTCGGTAGTTAATCGATATAACGGCATACCCTCTAGCGAGCCCTGTCAGCATTGGTCGCAGCTGATCATCCGCCTTATCGCCGAACATGAACGCCCCGCCATGAATGTGCATAATAACCGGGAACGGACCTTCGCCGTTCTCTGGCAGATAGATGTCCAGCTTCTGGCTCGTCGATTGGGTACCATAAGCCACATCCAGCCATTGCCGTGTAATGGATCGCGTAAGCTCAGACATCGTCATCATCTGCTCCTTCTATTTAGTCCAAATAGGTAATTCGCGTATCGATTGGCGTTCTTGGCTTTGCGGCAGGTACTTCCGCAGCATAACCGATGCCGAATACGCCGATTACATCATAGTCCTCTGGCACACCGAGAATATCGCGGTTATGAGGCAGAGCGCCGAGCGAAGCCCAAAACACACCGGCGCCGCCTTCATGTGCTGCGAGCAGCAAGTTCTGAACGAAGCAGGAAACGGCCATTACGTTCTCGTCCCGCTCGAAAGGCGTTGCGCCCGGTCTCGACACAATGGCCAGGACGACAGGTGCGCCGCCGAAGTCTGTTTTGTGCCGCAGTCTCGCCCGCGTCTCAGGGCCGACCATACGAATCTCCCATGGTTCATTCAATCGGTGATTCGGCGCATAGCTGGCCGCTTCGAGCCAAGTGAGCAGATCGCCCTCGGAAATGGGGTCCGGCTTGAACATTTTGATCGTCCGACGGCTTTTAATGAGATCCATTACTGTCATCGTTAGCTTCCTCTCCATCTTCTATATCTATAGCTATATCGCTATCTTCATCGCTTGGTGAGTCTTCTTCCGGCGGTATCTCGCGCAGCTCGAATGCATAGATGAACTCTTGAATAATCGCATCCGTCGCCTTCAACTCACCACTGATGACAGGCTTGATCGCTTCGTACTCAGGCTGATTCAACTGCTGGAGCAGCGTGGCGCGTTTCAGACTTAAGGTCTCCAAGAAGGCGAGCGCTCTGCCTCTGCGGAACGTCTGCGCACTGTGAAACCGATGCTTCCCGTGCCCGCCGCCATGCTCATGCTCTTCCCCATGTTTGTGACCATGCCCTCTATGACCATGATGCCCCCGATGACCGTGTTTGCCTTCTCGCATCTCCACGTCCTCCTCACAGCATTGTCGTATACGTTTGTATACGTTAATGGTATTGTATACAAATGTATACCACACTAGAAGTGATGTCAAGCGAAGAAGCCAACCTCCAACCCTGAGAAGAGCAACAAGGGTCCTTCCCAGACGATTAAGGGCTGCTAAGCCATAACGTTGATCACTCCAGCTTTCTCCTTTCTCGTTAAACTATAACGGATGCCACAGTGCTTAATTAGCCTTCCTGCGAACCGTTAAATATTGAATTGCCCCTTCTACTACCCAATAACCACCGTGGCATCCGTCAAGCCTGATCCATTCCTCTCGTTTAACCTTTGAGATCGAGAGACGACTTTCACTCGCCCCTCGTTGGATCAGCAACAAGCAGAAATAGCGGTTATAGGGATCCCCTCCCTATAACCGCCATTTCCATTCGTGTGCTGGCTTACCTAAATAGCTGATCACGTTAGATCCGCCCTTTAAGCCATACCCTTTTATAAAGGAAGCACGCCCGCCGGCTCGGACTTGCTCTTCCGAACAGCCAGAATAGCCTGCAAGATAACGAGTACCGCGAACAGCGCCATGACGCCCGCCGAGTACATGTACATGATCGAATAGCTTGTTGCCGATGATACAACGCCTAACAAAATCGAGCCGATCGCGATACCGAAGTCGGTCGAATTGTAGTACATGCTGTTAGCCATACCGTATTGCTCCGGCTTGGAGGAACGAATCATCCATGCCTGAATCGTCGGTTGAATCGCACCGAAGCCAAGTCCATAGATCAGTGCTGCGACAATCAGCATCGGCATGCTGTGCGCGTTCGACAGCATGACCATACTGATCGCGACGAGTACGCCTGCCGGAATAAGAACCGCGCGGTGGCCTCTGCGGTCGAAGATGCGGCCCGATATCGGACGGATCAGAATGATCGTAACGGCATTGAACAGGAAGAACAGACCGACCTGCTCGATATGTACCGTTTTGCCGAACAATACCAGGAAGCTGAGCAGTCCACTATAGGTGATGGACAGCATCGCATTCAGAATGACAGGGAATACTAGATTACGGCTGACGCCGACCTTGGCTGCCGATTGACCTTGTCCCTTCGCTGCAGGCGCTGTTTGTGCTTCAGCCTCTAGCGGTGTGCGCTTGGAGCGCGACAGCCAGAGCACGGGGAAAATCAATACAACGGACGCTAATCCGACCATCGTAAGCGGACCGAAGCCTGCCTGATCCATGACATTGAGTCCAATCGACGGCCCGATCGACATGGCGAGCGAGGTGGACAGTCCGAAATAGGCGATCCCTTCCCCCATCCGCTTGATCGGAATGATGCTCGAGACGAACGTCGGCAGAATCGTGCTCGCCATCCCGAATCCAATGCCGAAGCCGATCCGCAGTCCCAAGAAGCTGTAGAAATCACCGACCGCCGTGTACAGCGCTGTCGTAATGCCCGCGATTACAAGACCCGCAAGCAGCAGCTTCATTCGAGTAAATCGGCGCATGAGCGCCGCCGTTGCGAACCGCGCGACGATTGCCGATAGTGCGAATACCGACGTGACCATGCTCGCTGCTACGTTGCCAACATGAAACTCCTCTTTCACGTACGCAGGGAAAGAAGAGATGAGCATTTGCAAACTAAGAAATAAAAGAAAAAAGCTTGCGGTTAAAGCGATAAAAGGCCGTGTCCATAACGGAGCCTGTGATTGATCCTGCTGCATAATTGCATCCTCCTTTATGTTACTGATCGTCCTCTGTCTGATGGCCCGCGTTATCCAGGCCGCCAATCGTCTCGCTAATGCGCTGCAGCAGCTCCAGCATCTTGTCGTATTCTTGCTCCGTCAGGCAGGAGCGAACGTCCTCGGTCACGCTGTCCTCAATCGACGTCGTCTCGCGAATGACGGACTTGCCAAGCTCTGTGCTGTAGACGAGGAACGACCGCCGATCGCGTTCGCCTGTCTTTTTATAGATGAGACCCTTCTTCTCCAGATGATCGAGAATACGAGTCGTCGTCGGCTTATCTTTGCCCGTCCGCTCCGCGATCTCCTTCTGAATGAGTCCTTGGGAGCGGTCAATCTGATTCAGCGCCGACCACTGCTCGGGTGTGATGCCGTAAGGACTAAGCCGATGCTGGAACAGTCCCGACACTTTCCTATACGTTAACCCGAGCGCGAATCCGATCGGCAGCTGGCCGTTATCGTGTGATTTATTCGTTGTCTCCGACATGTTCAGATCACCTTTATCGTGAATTAGTTGCTTAGACAACTATAAGTCAAACAACTAAATAAGTCAAATAAAACCCACGAGCCTCTCACTTAATGAAGTGACAGTCTCGCGGGCATTTCCTTGTTTGGGCTATGTTTTGATTAGAATGACTTGAATGACATGGCCGGCCCCGGTGTGCAGCTTGCCTTCTTCCCTTATCTGCTCGCCGTAGAAGAAATGAACCACCTGATGCTGTCGTGCCCACGCCAACATGTCCTGTGCACGGTACAACATATCGGATGATTTCGGCCCACCCGTCTTGTATCGAAGCTGTTCCTCTGAATAGACCTCGACCATCACCGTTCCTCCAGGCTTCACGACGGCGATCAGCTTCTCCAATACGGTATGCTGGCTTTCCTTCGGGAAATGGCCGAACACCATGATGGCCCCATCATATGCTCCCGGCACTACAGGGTCATGGATTAAATCCACCAACTCCGTCCTCACCTTAACCCCTGACCGCTCGGCAAGCTGCTCGGTCTTCTTGAGCCCGTTATCCGCGTAATCCCAAGCTGTGACGTCATAGCCCTGCGCGGCCAAGTAGACGGCATTGCGGCCCTCGCCTTCCGCGAAAGCGACAATGCGAGTCCCCGTCAGACGAGATGAATGATCCTTAATGAAGGCATTCGGCTGTACCCCATAAATATAATCCGTTGAACCGAACCTTTCATTCCATTCCTTCTTCAACTGCAAGCAGCCCCTTCTATGTTTCTATCCTTTCATCCTGCCAACGGCTGTTCATACAGGTCGCCGCACCATCTAAATAGAAGAAGGTTACTTGGCAAGTATGGGTATCCAAACTTTAATCGCGGTGAATCCGATTAGAATCAGCAGACCATATCGAAGCAGACGGACATCCAACTTGGCGCCCACCTTGGAGCCTATGGGAGCGCCGATCAGGCTGCCAATAACGGTGAATACCATCGGCCATAGCGGTATGCCTCCTCCAATCAGCTTACCGATCACGCCTCCAATCGCGGAGATGAACACAATGGCCAACGAAGACGCAATAGTCGTGCGAGTCGGAATGCGAAGAACCGTCAGCATGATCGGGATAAGCATAAATGCGCCGCCAGCGCCGACAATGCCGGAAACGATGCCTACGATAAAAGCGGCGCTAACCGCAATGATTTTATTGAACTGAAGCGTTTCATTCGTGCCGGATTGGGCGGCTCGGTTCGGAATCAACATGAGAATAACCGCGACTACCGCCAATATGCCATAAATGAGGTTAATGCCATCGGCATCAAGCCCACCCGAAGCAATGCCTCCGATCAAGCTGCCGACCAAGATGCTTGTGCCCATATAGGCAACAAGTCCTTTATGCAGAACGCTGCCGTCCGTTCCGCTTCTCCGTCGGTAAGCCAGTACGCCCGCCAGCGAGGCGAAGAATACTTGAAACATGCTGATCGCTGCGACATCATGCGCGGACAGATGGGCAACGCCTAAGGAGGAAGGCACATACAGCAGCAGCGGATAGTTGATGACCGCCCCTCCGATGCCGAGCATGCCCGAGAAAAAGGAGCCGACAAATCCTAAAAGCGTCATTGTGATATAGAGAAGTGTATCCATTGCAGCCCTCCCTCATGAAAAAAGTAAAAATGGCCATATACGTGCGCAGGGATGATCATGTATAATAAAGCCGACAAAACAAGTAGGAAATGAGTGATTAGCATGTTCACACGGATTAAAGCTTTGTTCACTCCAACATGCCCTAGCTGCAAACAGAAGCTCGTAGCTTCCCATAACTCCGTATGCTTCACCAAACAGTGTCCGGACGGTCATTACAAGGAAGAGAACTACTGCACGCTAGGCGTTCGAATTGTATATGATCGGACCTAAAGTAACGAGCACGGAAGCCCCATGCTCGTTACTCGGAATTATTTCTTCTTCACATAGAAGCTGAATAGGCCTTCCTCCGCCTTATGCTCGACAAGCTCATTGTTCGTTTGCTTAATCCAAGCTTGGAAGTCGTTGATCGAGCCTTTATCCGTCGACAGAACCTCCATGATTTGTCCAGGCTGCAGGCTGTCAAGCGCCTTTTTCGCCCGTACGATCGGCATTGGACATGCGAGACCTCTGGCATCGACCTTCAAATCTATATTCATTGTTATTCCTCCCATGTAAATGATGATTGTTCTTGCCATTGAAAGGCGGATTAGAACGAGAGCGTTACGTTAGCATCTTTAGCGAAATCAAGGAACGTAACAGCTCCGCCTACATCGATGCCATCAATGAATGCTTCTTTGGGCAAATTCATGACATCCATCGTCATCTGACAGGCAATCATCTTGACGCCCAGCTCTTGAGCCATTTCCACAAGCTGAGGAATGCCAGGAACATTGGCAGCCTTGAAGCCTTCCGCGAATTGCTCTTTGCCCGCCGGAAGAGGAAGCTGCGCATGCGCTTCTTTGTGAATGAGATTCAGCCCTTCGAAGGTGAAGAAGATGGCTACCTCCGCTTCGGTTGCAGCAGAAGCCGTTGCGATGTTGAATACCTTGTATGCGTCAAACAGTCCGCCGTTGCTTGCGATGATTGCTACTTTAGTCATTTCGAATAGCCTCCTATAGGTATAATTAATTGTGAATTGCTCTGTAACTCAAGCTTCTCTCTCCAATGCGCCGGCCCAGCCGCTCATGCCCGGTTCCACATTGCGGACGCGAGCAAAGCCCTTGCTTTCCAACAGTTGACAAGCAAGATCGCTGCGAGAGCCCGTGCGACAGACCACGTAAATGTCCTCTTCCTGACTTAGCTCACCCATTCGATTCTCCAGCTCGCCAAGCGGAATCGTCTTCGCGCCCGGAATGTGACTGAATGCGTATTCCGCAGGCTCGCGCACATCCAATATCGTTGCCTTCCCTGCCGAAGCGAGCACTTGCTCCAAGTCCTCGTTCGAAACGATGCGAGGAAACTTTCGTTCCGGCTGAGCTTCTCCCGCCGATGCTTTTCGGATGTAGTGCTTCAGCACTTCCCCTTCGTGCACCGTTCCCAAATAATGATGCCCCGTATTTTTTGCCCAACCCTGGATATCGGCCAATGAGCCTTTGTCCGTTGCTTCCACCTCAATTGGTCTATTGCCTTCTTCGTACGAACAATGGGCATCGGGCAGGCAAGACCTTTGCAGTCCAGCGTACGGTTAGCCTTAATGCCGTTAGCAGCCATGATCAAACCCCTCCCTAAAATGATGGTTGTTTATCCGAATTTATTGTGCTGGACAAGCGATCGAAGAATCCGTTGCTTGCACATATACTTTATACTTATACCCGTACAGGTATCTTATTGCATGTCATCATCTTACGCTCGAAGCTCCCAATTGTCAACTTGGTATATTGAACCAGGAACAAAAAGGCCGAAGACGGATCCACTCCGTCCTCAGCCATTGGTAAGCCTGTAATTAGAATTGCAATATGCCGCTTAACGGCTTACTAGTTCTTGAGCCGGTTGCATCTGGTCCAACGTTAATTGTCCGTCCGCCATCCGATAAACCTTGTCGCAGTAGGTGAGCATCCGCTCATCATGCGTGACCATAATCGCCGCTTTGCCGCGCGACTTCACTTCCTTCGCGATTAAGGAAACGACTTCGTGCGCACGCTTCGTATCCAAGCTCGCAGTCGGTTCGTCGGCGAGAATGACTTGCGGATCATTCATCAATGATCGCGCGATCGCCACCCGCTGCTTCTCGCCGCCGGACAACTCATCCGGATAAGACAATTGTTTCTCCCCAAGTCCAAGCTCCGCAAGCAACTGAGCTGCGTATGCTTTGTCCTGCTTCGTAACCTTGCCCGCGATTTTCTTAATAATGAGCAGCTGCTCCTCTACATTCAAATAAGGAACAAGATTCGACGACTGCATAATGAAGCCGATATCTTGCAATCTTATGTGAGAGAGCTCCTTAGCGGATGCGCTCGAGATCGACGCGCCATTCAACTTCACTTCACCCTCGGATGCTTGAAGCAGTGCGCCTGCTACAGCGAGAAACGTGCTTTTGCCCGAGCCTGAAGGTCCGATGACTGCGATGAATTCGCCTGGCGCAACCGATACTGAAACGCGATCCAATGCAGTCGTCCGGCCGCTGCCTTCGTTGTAGTAGTGGCTGACTTGATGCATTTCTAATCCTTGTGCCATTATTCAACCCTCCCTAACGCCTTCAATGGGTCAATTCGCGTAATGCTGCGAACCGATGCCAATGAGCTCAACAATGCAATGACAAGCAGAACGATGGAGTAGATGATGACCAGCTTCGTATCCAGAATGAACGGCATCGCCTTCGACAGGAACGATGCGACCGCATACGTTAGGGATACCCCCACTAGTATGCTGAATAAAGATATCATCATGACTTGCGAGACTACAGCCTTGCCAAGAAATCCGTTTCTTGCGCCTATCGCCTTCAATACGCCGAATTGATTCGACTTCTGCAGCGTGAATACATAGAAGAAGACCCCAAGCATGAATGCCGAAATAACGAGCAGGAAGGCCATCATCATCGTAATGCTTCCGCTTTCCTCCTTGTAACCGGGCAGCCCCATAATGGCGGCATCCAGCGTAACGGTTTCTGTCCCCTGCAGCGCAGTGCTTACTGCATCAGGATCAATACCGCTGCCCTGCAGCAGGATTGCATTGACTGGATTGCGAATGCCCTTGTCGGAGCCGGGGGCTGCGAACGTAATCGTCCGCCACTTGTCGATTGGCAGGAATACCGATGCGACGTGATTGTACGTCTCATTCTCGACGAAACCGACGATCGTCAGCGTTTCGTTCGAGCCATCCAGTCTTAACGTGTCTCCGAGCTTGAAGCCCTCGTCCTTCATCGATTCGTTCACGATTGCGCCGTTCGGCTGGTCGAGGGATAAGCCGCTGCCTGCAATGACAGCTGGTTCTAGGAAGCTGCCTGGTTCGATTCCGATCATCGCGATATCCACCTTGCCGGCAGCAAGGTCCGAAGCTTCCCCCTTCAAGACGGTTCCCATCGTGGTACCGATCGGCGAAGCGCCCTTCACGTTAGGCATTGCGCCTGCTATAGCGATGCCATCCGCTGACAGCAGCGACTTGCTCACCGAAGCATTCGAACCCTGTTCGAGCACGACATAGTCCGCCTTCATGTTCTTGAATGAGGCCGCTGCCAGCGTCTGCAGGCCATTCCCAAGACCGGACAGAATAAAGACGAGCCAAGCAATAAGGATGAAAATAACTGCAATTAACGAGAACCGCATGCGGTTCCGTTTGATTTCTCGCCATGCCAGATACATGCCGAAACTCACTCCCCCACTTTATTTGACACATGTGTCTAATTTGATGCGCGCGATCGCTGCGAACGCACATTAGAACCATTAAACAATATATTAGACACAAGTGTCAAATTTATTGGCGAGGAAGATTTACTTCGCAACGCCCTTCATCCACATGCTGAATAGCAGCACGCTCCACTCGGGAAGCGGCATTCGGAGAACATTCGGCGTATTAATAAGGTTGAAGAACACACTGATTTGCGCGGGAAGCGGCACGTCTTGTCGGAGATGTCCTTCGCCGCTTGCCTTAGCGAATATACGGCCCAATTGAACCTTTAATTCCTCATGCCCTTGTTCGATAAAGGTCATATCGCGTGCTGCTGCCTCAGAATTGTTTATATTGATTTTGTGCGCGTCGCCCAGCAGCTGGTGGAAGTCTGACTCCTCCACATATACGTATAGAATCTGCTGCAGCGCAGCAAGAGAATCCGTCTCGTCAACCTCTGCCGACTTGGACATGATGCTTCGCATCACACGCTTCATGCACGCCGCAACGATCTCTTCTTTGTTCGCAAAATATTGATAAATCGTGCTGCGCGCGCCAACCAGATGCTCGGACAGCAGCTTCAGATGGAAGCCGTCGTAGCCATGCTCCAGCAGCAGCTTCTTCGTCACGTCGAGCAGCTCCGCTTCCGTATAACTTTTTCTCCGGCCCATTCCTATCATCTCCTGTCCATTCGAACAATGTCACTAGTGTATCAAATCTAAGACAGAAAGACAGCCAATTCAACTCGGAATAGGTGTGGAATCTGTAAAATTGCTCGTTCGGAAGATGAAAAGAAGCCCGTTGCATGGTAACCCCAGGCATCGGGCTTCTTTTAATGCTGGGCTGAGGCTCCTCGATAGATGCCATCGTCCCTTATGCTTCTTATCCGCCAATCACCAGCTGCGCGAACTTCCGCTTGCCCGCTTGAATGATGTCGCCGTTGTTGACGGCAATGCGCGCATTCGGGTCGAGCAGCTTCTCGCCGTTCAGCTTGACTGCGCCTTGGACGACGCTGCGGCGCGCTTCGCTCGTCGATACTGCGAATCCGAGCGCCACGAGCAGCTTGCTAACGATTACGCCGCCGTCCTCCAGCAGCTCACCGCTGACTTGGAAGGGCTCGATCTCGTCCGGCATCTCGCGCTTCGAGAATACGGTAATGAAATGCTGCACCGCCTGCTCGGCCGCTTCCTCGCCGTGGTACATGCTGACGTACTGCTTCGCCAGCTGCACCTTCGCATCGCGAGGGTGAACGGTACCGTCCTGCAGACCTTGGCGCAACGCTGCAAGCTCTTCGTTCGTAATCATCGTGCTCAGCTCGTAGTACTTCAGCATGAGCTCATCCGGGATCGACATCGTCTTGCCGAACATATCGTTAGGCGCTTCGTCGATGCCGATGTAGTTGCCGAGGCTTTTGCTCATTTTCTGAACACCGTCAAGACCTTCGAGCAGCGGCATCAGAATCGCGGCCTGGCTATCCTCGAAGCCGAATGCGCTTTGCAGCGTCCGGCCCATCAATATGTTGAACGTCTGATCGGTACCGCCGATCTCGATATCGCTCTCGAGCGATACCGAATCGTACCCCTGCATCAATGGGTAGAAGAACTCGTGAATGTGAATCGGCAGATTGTTCGCGTAGCGTTTGGCGAAGTCATCCCGTTCCAGCATGCGGGCAACCGTCAGCTTCGCCGCCAGCTGCAGCACGTCTTCAAACTTCATTGCCCCGAGCCATTCCGAGTTGAAGTAGAATTTCGTCTTCTGCGGGTCGAGGATTTTGAACATTTGCGCCTCATAGGTTGCCGCATTCCGCCGTACATCCTCTTCCGTCAGCTGCTTCCTTGTCTCGGATTTGCCTGTCGGATCTCCGATCTTACCGGTGAAATCGCCGATGATCAGCTGCACCTCGTGGCCGAGATCTTGGAACTGCCGCATTTTGTGCAGTACAACGGTGTGTCCGATATGGATATCCGGTGCGGAAGGGTCTAGTCCCAGCTTCACCTTCAGCGGTTTGCCGCTCGCAACGGACGCAGCGATCTTGCGCGCCAACGCGTCCTCTGGAACAATCTCTGCTGCGCCTCTGCGAATAATGCTTAGCTGACGTTCTACTTCGCGCTGCTGCTCTGCCGACAATTGCAATTGTGCTTCCTTCTCCATGTTCATCTACTCCCATCGAATGATTTGATCCATGGATAAAATAGAAAAAGACAGCCTCTTATCCCTGTAAAGGGACGAGAGACTGTCTTCTCGCGGTACCACCCTAATTAAAGAAGCTGCCGATGCTTCTTTCGCTCATTCGCATAACGACATGGTTACATGCCGGGACAAGTGACGATCGGCTTATAGCCGGGTCTCTTCTCCAAACTCCGGATCGTGTAATTCAGATAGCTGACCTGCGCCGGTTCGCACCACCCACCGGCTCTCTGGAGCATTGTTCGGCTATCCTACTACAGGCGCTTAGGCGCACTGTCCTTATCCATCATGGTTTGTTGAGTTATTGAGTTATTGAGTTATTTGAATATTGTTACACATTTAATCACATAACCAAGGGATGTGTCAACCATCGCTCAAAACCTACCAGCGCTGCCGATGGTTGCCGACAGATTCGCCGTATGGTCACATCCATGTGGACTCTACTGTGCGCTCGAAGCGAACTGGTTCTGATACATATGATTATAAAATCCATTCCTTGCGATCAATTGATCATGCGTACCTTGTTCCGTAATCTGTCCATCTTGGATGACCAGTATCGCATCGGCCTCCTGAATCGTGCTTAGCCGATGGGCAATAACAAAGCTCGTTCGGCCCTTCATCAGCGTCTTCATGGCCTCTTGAATATGGAGCTCCGTTCGCGTATCCACGCTGCTCGTCGCCTCATCGAGAATCAGGATGCACGGATTGGCGAGCACCGCGCGAGCGATCGTCAGCAGTTGACGCTGCCCTTGGCTCAGGTTGCTGCCTTCGGCGCTTAGCTGCGTGTCATACCCGCGCGGCAGCTTGCGGATGAAGGTGTCGGCGTTCGCTAGACGCGCCGCCTCTTCGACCTCCCGATCCGTCGCATCCAATCGGCCATAACGGATGTTGTCTCGGATCGTTCCCGAGAAGACATAAGCATCTTGCAGCACGAGCCCGATCTGCTGGCGAAGCGCCTGTTTATCCAGCTGCTGAATGTCCTCGCCGTCGATCGTAATGCGCCCCGAACGGATGTCATAGAACCGCGTCAGCAGGTTGATGACCGTCGTTTTGCCCGCGCCGGTCGGACCGACTAACGCGATCATTTGGCCCGGATGCGCATGGAGCGATACACCCTTTAACACATCTACTTCCGGCTTATAACCGAAGCATACGTCCTCGAATACGACTTCGCCATGGATGAGCGCATGCTGTGGCTTCGGCGCTGTATCGTCCGAGATTTCCGGCTTCAGATCAAGCACTTCGAATACACGCTCGGCACCTGCAATTGCGGATTGGAACATGTTGTACTGGTTGGCGAGCTGGTTGATCGGCTGGCTGAACTGGTTGGAGTAGTTCAGGAAGCTGACAATAACGCCAATCGTGATCATATCGTGATAAGCGAACACCGCGCCGAATACCGCGATAACAAGGAAGGTGATGTTGCGCATCGTGTTCATCATCGGCCCCATCGAGCCCGATAAGCTCTGCGCCTTCACGCCGATCGCGCGCAGCCGCTCGTTGATTTCGCGGAACTGCTCGACCGCCTTCTCCTCCCGGCCGAACACCTTCACGACCTTAAGGCCCGAGATATTCTCCTGCACGAAGCCGTTCACTTCGCCGAGCTGCTTCTGCTGCTCCGAGAAGAAGTGGCGCATATGCTTCGAGATGCGCTTCGTGATGAACGCAATGAGCGGTATGGTCAGCATCGTCACAAGCGTCATCCAGATGCTTAAGGAGAGCATCATGACCAAGCTGCCCACGAGCATCAGCACGCTGGAGATGAGCTGCACGACCGTCTGATTGAGCGTATTGGAGACGTTGGAGATATCGTTCGTCGTCCGGCTCATGAGCTCGCCATGCGTTTTCTGATCGAAGAATTGCACGGGCAGTCGCTGATATTGGTTGAAGAGATCCTCGCGCATATCGCGCACCGTGTTCTGTGATAGACTCGAAGCCATATATTGCTGAATCCAGGTGAACAGTGCACTGAGCGCGTACACGCTTAACAAAATCATCCCCATTCGGATAAAGCCATCGAACTGCTTCGGCATGACGTAATCATCGATCATGCGACCGATCAGATAAGGGCCAAGCAGTGCGAAGACGGACGTCAGCACCGTACATAGGATGACCCAGAAGAGCGCTTGGCGCTGCTGTTTCAAGTACCCCCAAATGCGGCGCATCGTGCCGGATGTATTCTTCGAACGAACCTTCGGAACGGCGCCGTGATGCGGTCCGTTGCCTGGGCGGAAGCCCATTTGATCAAAGTTGGTCGGTGCCTTATTGGTAGATGCATTAGGATTGGAAGGATTGCTGCTGCTGTTTGCCATAAGACACCTCCTGCTTGCCGTATTGCGATCGATAAATATCCTGGTACACGTCACATTCCGCTAAAAGTTCAGTGTGCGTACCTCGGCCCACAATTTCGCCTTCGTCGATGACGAGAATTTGTTGTGCATCTATGACGGACGAGATGCGCTGCGCGATGAGGAACGTAATATTGTCTTCCGTCAGCTGCTTCAATGCATCACGAAGACGTCTCTCGGTAATAAGGTCGAGCGCGCTGGTGCTGTCGTCCATGATGAGAATCGGCGGCTTCACGAGCAGTGCCCGCGCGATCGACAACCGCTGCTTTTGCCCGCCGGACAGGTTGACGCCCCTCTGACCAAGCTTCGTGTTATAGCCATCTGGCAACTTGGCGATGAAGTCATGCGCCTGCGCTGTAATTGCGGCAGCTTCGACCTCTTCCTGCGTTGCATTCGGCTTGCCGAACGCAATGTTGTCGCGGATCGTACCGGTGAACAGGAATGCATCTTGCAGGATCATGCCGATCTGCCTGCGCACCGCGAGCAGCGGCAGCTCGCGAATGTCCGTACCGTCGATCTTGATCGATCCCGAAGTGACATCGTACAGTCTCGGAAGCAGCTGCACGAGCGTCGACTTGCCCGACCCTGTCGCGCCGATAATCGCAACCGTCTCGCCGCGACGCGCCTCGATGTTGATATTTTTCAGAACAAGATCCTTGGCTTCCGTAGAACCGTTATAGGAGAAAGCAACCTGCTCAAGCTTGATATGCTCGGCTGCGATAGGAGCCGATTGGCCCTGTTTCGTCGATTCCTCGATCGCCGAATGGGTGTCGAGCACCTCGCGGATGCGCTTGGCAGATACGTTGGCTTGCGTGACGTTCATGAGCAGCCCGCTGACCATGAGCAAGGAAGAGAGCACCTGCACCACATAGTTGACGAAGGCGACCAGGTCGCCGACCTGACCCATGCCCGACGATACTTGATCGCCGCCATAGAGCAGAATGGCCACAAGGCAGCCGTTCATAATAAACGTAACGATCGGCGAGTTGAGCGCGATGAAGCGAGCCGCCCGAATCGAGATTTCCGTATAGTCGCGGTTAACCGCTTGAAACTGCTCCTTCTCATGCTTGGATCGCACGAATGCTTTGATGACGCGGATTCCGGCAAGGTTCTCCTGAATGCGCGTATTAACAGCATCGAGCTTCGTCTGCACGGCAGCAAACAGCGGAGATGAAGAGCGAATCAGCACAACAAGCACAATGATAAGGACGATTAATGTACCGAGAAGAATGAGTCCGAGCCGCAGGTTAATAATAAGCGCCATAACGACGCTGCCGATGAGCAAACTAGGTGCCCGCACCAGCCCTTGCAGCGCCATCTGCAGCAGGTTCTGAACCTGCACAACGTCATTGGTCATCCGCGTGATAAGCGAGCCCGATTGAAACGTATTCATGTTGTCGAACGAGAACGTCTGCACCTTGCGGAACAGCGCTTCGCGAATGTCTGCGCCGAAGTTCTGCGATGCGCGGCTGGCGAACAGGTTGCACCCGACGCCCGTGACGAGCGAGAGCACGGTTACGACCGCCATCAAAATGCCTGTCCGTTCGATCACGTTGAAGTCGCGCGCTACGACGCCGAAATCGACGATGTGCGCAGCCAGCTTCGGCTGCATGAGGTCGAAGAATACTTCGAGAATCATGAACAGCGGGCCCAGGATGACGAACTTCAAGTATGGCTTAACGTAAGAAGCTAATCCCCACATGATGGATCGTCTCCTCCCGCCGTGCTCGGTTCCTCCGTCTGAGGGAGAGTCTCTGCCTCTTCCTCCGCTCGATTCAGCTCGAAGTGCCGCACATACTCCTCAATGACCAGCTCAATCGCCTTCAGCTCGCCGAGCACAACCTGTCGGATGGCCGCAAGCTCAGGCGCATCCAACTGCTGCCTCAGCGTATCGCGTCTTACATGAAGCCTCTCAAGAAACTGGGTCGCCCGTCCTCTGCGGAACGTCTGCGCCCCATGATGGTGATGATGTTTTCCCCGGTGTCCTTTATGTCTTCCGCCTCTATGTCTGACTTCTTCTTCCTCTGGCATAGGGCCTTCTTGTTCTCTCATGGTCGCACATCCTTTTTGCATACATTTGTATACGCCAATTTATATACCATCTAATGTATACAAATGTATGCAAACTGTCAAACGCTTAATGGAGCCAGTCGCGAGTTGGTTGAGGTCGGATTACAGAGGTTAGGCGGCATGCGGCACATTGTTCGATCGTTGGTGCAGCGTTAGGCGGGGGAATGTCACACTTATTCGGCTCGGGGCGACGCTGCGGCACGTTTAAGCGGGGTTCTACCACGCTTAATTCGGCATGCGGCA
>NZ_BTCK01000075.1:0-19754 GCF_033239625.1 Paenibacillus sp. CCS19 | reverse complement strand
TATTCGGCGTACTCACGTTATTCCTGCGTGTGCTCGCTTTCGTCCCTGCGGGACACGCTTTACTTTGGGCGCTCTCGCGGATATATCCCCTGCCCCTCTAGGGGGGACTTTTCACTAAACGAAACCATCACTTCATTCACCCACCCAAACCCTCCCTCTAGGGAGGGCCCCAAAGGGCATTGCCCTCTGGACTCCCGAAGGACTGTTCTAGGTACGTTGGATCGTCTGCCCGCTTTCGTCCTTGTCAGGACATGCTCTCATGCGAACTTATTCGGTAACGGACTCTTCTGGTGCACACTTATTCGGCGTACTCACGTTATTCCTGCGTGTGCTCGCTTTCGTCCCTGCGGGACACGCTTTACGTTCTCCCATATCGCTCTGATACCCAATCCCCTTCAAGGTGATTGGGTGGCAAACAGCAGTCAAACCCTTCGACTATTGCGCATTCTGTGTAACGGTTGTGAGAGAGCTTAATGAATGTGAATCAGGGGAATCTTTGATTCAACGGTTGCTATTACGCTTATTGGGGCGGTATTTGAGTGAAATATGCGTTTGAGGGATCGATAACGATTGTGGAAACCCTTAGCTTTCGAATCGGATTGATTACTTGAATATAGCCACTATGGCAACCGTTAAAGTCTTTAGAGTGACGACGAGCGGAGAGATACGTTTATAGGAACGAAAAAGACCTCAGCCTCCACTTAGTAGTGGAAGTTGAGGTCTTACGGTTGATTACTGTTATACGCCTGTGTGGCCGAAGCCGCCTGTACCGCGGATGGTGTCCGGGAGTTCGTGGCTTTCGGCGATGGTAACAACCGGGACGGTCTGGAACACCATCTGGGCGATGCGTTCGCCGCGCGTGATGACGAACGGCTCTTGACCGAGATTGATGAGCAGCACTTTCACTTCGCCGCGATAGTCTGCGTCGATCGTACCCGGCGAGTTCAAGCAGGTGATGCCGTGTTTGAACGCCAGGCCGCTGCGGGGACGGATCTGCGCTTCCAGCTGTTCAGGCATTGCCATGGCGAAGCCGGTCGGAATTAGCTTTCGTTCGCCTGGCGCGAGCGTTGTCGGCTCTGCTACTGCTGCATGCAGATCGAAGCCGGCAGCCGCTGCGGACATGCGCTCCGGAAGCTTGATATCCTCGTTGCCCGGCAATCGCTTAAACAGAACCTGAAACAAACTGATCCCTCCTGAGCTTCGCTGCTGCCTTATCGTTCGTTCCTACAACCGCCGTTGCAAATGGAACGCTGAGCAATTTCTTCGTCATATCCGCAATGTCAGCCATCGTAACGTCATCGATACGCTCGAGCATTTGATCCAGCGTATAATGTCTGCCGAGCATCAGCTCGTTTTTGCCGTTGCGGTTCATCCGACTGCTCGTGCTCTCCAAGCTTAGAATAAGGCTTCCCTTAAGCTGCTCCTTGCCGCGATGAAGCTCGGCCTCTGTCAGGCCTTTGACTGCCAATTCACCGAGGATATCCATTGTAATATTCAGGACATCAGCCGTTTGTTTCGGTGCTGTGCCAGCATAGATCGTGAACAATCCCGTATCGGCAAACGACGTATGATAGGAATAGACGGAATAAGCCAAGCCGCGCTTCTCGCGAATTTCTTGGAACAATCGAGAGCTCATGCCGCCGCCAAGCGCGTTATTGAGCAGCACCATCGCATATAAGTTCGGATCTGCAATCGAGCAGCCCGGGAATGAAATACAAATATGATTTTGTTCCGTCTGTTTCTTATGGAACAAGTAGCTTCCATTAAACGCTGGCGTATCAAGCGTCTCAGCCGCACCTTGGTTGCTGAAGCTGCCAAAATGCTTCTCCAGCAGCTCAATCAGGCTTTGTTCTTCAATGTTGCCCGCAACGCTAATGACGACGTTGTCGATGCGATATTGCCGCTGCATATAGCTGCGCAGATCGCTGCTCGTCATCGCCTGAAGTCGATCCTGAAGGCCGAGAATAGAGTATGCGAGCGGATGATCGCCATATGCGGCACGGGATGCGTCATCATGCACCTTATCGTCCGGCGTATCCTCATACATCGCAATCTCCTCGAGAATAACGTTCTTCTCTTTGGCGAGCTCTTCATCATCCAGCTGCGAATTAAAGAACATATCTGCCAGCGCATCCACCGCGATCGGCAAATGCTGATCAAGCACTTTGGCAAAATAGCACGTGTATTCCTTCGAGGTGAAGGCATTCACGTTGCCGCCGATGCCATCGAACACATCTGCGATATCTTTCGCAGTGAACCGCTCCGTTCCTTTGAACAACATGTGCTCAATAAAATGGGATATGCCATTATCTTGTGTATTCTCATGCCGCGAGCCTGTTTTGACCCAAATGCCAAAAGAAACCGATCTGCACGTTGGGATCGGCTCAACAATTACTCGCAGGCCATTGCTCAGTGAGTATTTCTTCACTTAGAGTCCTCCTTCGTTATGATGCAAGGTGAAACGTCTGTGCGCAGACGTGATTAAACGAGGAGCAGTGTCTCGCCGTTCAATAGATAGTAACACTATAACAAATTAAGTGACACCGCTCAACCGCCCGTGTCCGTTCGGCTTGGCGATAATGTTTCGCTGACGGTGCCAAGCTGATAACCCTTCGATTTAATGAGCTTGATCATAGCGGGAAGCGCGTCGCGCGTCGATGCGGTTGGATGCATGAGTATTAACGCACCTGGCGTAAGCTTGCTGCGAACGCGGCTCACGACTGTCGAAGCCGGGGGCTTCTGCCAATCGATCGTGTCAATCGTCCATAATACCGTTCGCAGCCCTTGTGAGTGCGCGATCGTCACCGTTTGACTGTTGAATGAGCCTGAAGGGGGCGCAAACCATCGATTATCATCCACGCCAAGCACGGATTTGAGCAGCCCTTCCGTCTTCGCAATTTGCTGATACTGCGCATCTCGGCTTAGATTTCGCATATCCGGATGGTTGTAGGCGTGGTTCGATAGTTCATGTCCCGCCGCTTGAATCTTCTTCGCGAGGTCAGGATTTTTCTTAAGCCAAGTGCCGTCGAGGAAAAAAGTCGCTTTCACCTTCTCCTGCTCCAGCGTCTTGAGAATCGGTTCAAGAAACTCATTGCCCCACGCTACATTAATCATTAGCGATACCATCTGTTTATTCGGATTGCCGCGATAAATCGGCTGTGCGCCTAGATCATTCAAGCCGACAGCAGGCGCTGTCTCCTTATAGATTAGCTTGAGCGGCGCTCCTGCGTCGTTGCTTACATTCGCCGCATATGTCCGATCAACATCGACCTCCAAGCCGTTATAGCCGGGAATCGCTTTCCATACGCGGTCAATCTTCGCATCGATCGGTTTAATATTCCGTTTCTCCGCCTCGCTGCGGATATCTTGCAGAAGCCGTTCATTCGTCTGGTCGCTGTAAGCTGGTGAAGAATGATTGTCTGCGCTGCGCATCGCTTGTATGTAATCATTGAAGGGGCCATTAAGCTTGGCCAGAGCTACAATGGCAAGTACGCACCCTGCCATCGCCGCAGCTTTGCCGTACTTCATCCGAACTCCCACCTTTCCTATGCTCACAATGTATGAGAATAGGGACGAGATTATGCGGCGGTTGTCCAATCAACATGTAGGAAGCGGTTTTCTTGAAATCAAAAAAAGAGACAGATCAAATCTGGCTCTTGTCTTATTGCCTATTTACTTAATATAAGGACGCTGCGTGAGTTCGGCTAGGCCTTGAACCGCACGCAGACGTGTTATTGCGAAGAAACTTCCGATTCTTGTGTCAATACAGCCTTGCGCGACAGATTGATGCGGCCTTGTTGATCGATCTCCGTTACTTTAACCGTAATTTGATCGCCAATTTTCAGCACGTCTTCGATCTTCGCAATGCGCTCTGTCGATACTTGCGAGATATGAACAAGACCGTCCTTGTTCGGCAGGATTTCAACGAATGCACCGAATTTCTCAATACGTTTAACGGTACCGAGGTAAATTTCGCCAACAACGACTTCGCGAACGATGCCTTCGATGATCGAGCGAGCTTTTTGGTTCATTTCTTCATTAGAAGAAGCGATGTAAACCATACCATCCTGCTCGATGTCGATTTTGACACCCGTCTCTTCGATGATTTTGTTGATGATTTTGCCGCCTGCGCCAATAACATCACGGATCTTGTCCGGATTAATGCGAAGCGTCATAATTTTCGGTGCGTATTTGGACAAGTTCTTACGCGGCTCATTGATTACTTCAAGCATTTTGCCAAGGATGTGCATACGTCCTTCACGTGCTTGATCAAGCGCCTGCGTCAGAATCGCACGGTCGATACCGTCGATCTTAATGTCCATCTGAATTGCCGTTACGCCAGCTGCCGTACCCGCAACCTTGAAGTCCATATCGCCGAGGTGATCTTCCATACCTTGAATGTCGGACAGGATCGAGAAGTGATCGCCGTCTTTGATCAGACCCATCGCGATGCCGGCTACCGGTGCTTTGATCGGAACGCCTGCATCCATCATTGCAAGCGTGCTCGCGCAAATACTTGCCTGCGATGTTGAACCGTTCGATTCGAGAACCTCGGATACGAGACGGATCGTATATGGGAATTCTGATTCTGGCGGAATAACTTTGGACAATGCACGTTCACCGAGAGCACCATGTCCAATTTCGCGGCGGCCTGGCGCACGAAGCGGACGAGCTTCACCCACGGAGAATGGCGGGAAGTTATAGTGATGCATGAAACGTTTGGACTCTTCAGGCGAGATGCCGTCAAGGATTTGCACGTCTCCAAGCGCACCAAGCGTACAAATGCTAAGCGCCTGTGTTTGACCACGCGTGAACAGACCCGAGCCGTGTGTACGCGGCAGCAAGGATGTATCGCATTCGATCGGACGAATCTCATCGAGCGCACGGCCGTCAGGACGAATTTTGTCATGCGTAATGAGTCGACGAACTTCTTCCTTAACGATGTCATACAGCACTTCTTTCACATCGTCCATGAAGTCTGGCGTCTCTGCATACACTTCGTTGAAGTGAGCGACCGTCTCCACGTTGATTGCATCGATCGCCTCTTGGCGAGCATGCTTCTCAGGAATGCGGATCGCTTCATTCAGACGTGCGGAAGCATAAGCACGAACGGCTTCATTAACTGCACTGTCAACGGCATGCAGCTTAACTTCCATTTTGTCTTTACCAGCGATTGATTGCAGCTCTTCGATCGTTGTAACGATGTTGCGAATCTCATCGTGACCGAACATGATTGCTTCGAGCATAACGCTCTCCGGCACTTCATTCGCTTCGGCTTCCACCATCATGATCGCGTCGCGCGTACCCGATACAACGACAAAAATGTCGCTTGCCGCTTCTTGTTCAACCGTTGGGTTGATAATGAATTGACCATCAATACGACCTACAACAACGCCGCCGATTGGACCATTGAACGGAACATCGGAGATCGACAGTGCAGCAGACGTACCGATCATTGCAGCGATTTCTGGCGAGCAATCTTGATCAACGCTCATAACGAGGTTAACGATCTGCACGTCATTACGGAAGCCTTCTGGGAACAGCGGGCGAATCGGACGGTCCGTCAGACGGCTAGACAAAATCGCTTTCTCGCTTGGACGACCTTCGCGTTTAATGAAACCGCCTGGAATTTTACCTACGGCATACAACTTCTCTTCATAGTTTACAGTCAATGGGAAGAAGTCGAGATCTTTCGGTTCCGAAGAAGCAGTTACCGTACAGAGTACAACTGTCTCGCCATAACGAACTGTTACTGCCGCGTTCGCTTGTTTAGCCAAACGGCCCGTTTCCAGCACGAGCGGACGTCCGCCCAATGTCATTTCCACTTTTTGCAGCATTGTATCCCTCCTGTCAGTGTTGCATGAATCTTGCACTCATGGCAAACTATTCTGATTTCTTTATCATTACAAAAAGCAACCTGCCGCATCCGCCCGTTTGTCGGACCGAAGAAAGGCTAGGTTGCTTTTTCCGATGCTTATCGGCGAAGGCCGAGTTTTTCGATCAATGCGCTGTAACGTCTAACGTCGTTGTTCTTCAGGTATGCCAGCAACTTACGGCGTTGACCTACCATCTTGAGCAAACCGCGGCGGGAGTGGTGGTCCTTCTTGTGCGTCCGCAGGTGGTTCGTCAAGTTAACGATGTTCTCCGTAAGGATAGCGACTTGAACTTCTGGGGATCCCGTATCGCTCGCGTGTTTCTTGTGCGTTTCGATGATCTCATTCTTGCGCTCTTGCGTGATTGCCATCCTAGTTCACCTCCTAATCAAATAATCGCCGTCAGCCTCGTCACCGCCGGTGAGAGCGTGCAACCAAGCTGAGGTTCCTGTGCTGTATCGACAGCGAAAACTGTCCATGTAGGCAGCAACGTGTTATAGTATAGCACAATTGTACGGCCCATGTAAACCGCCGTCGCTTGTGCATTCCATCACATTATAGGTTGCGGCTTACCGATGAAGCTTCGATCAACCCAAGTTCCGCAAGTTGTCTGGCTGCTTCGTCGCGATCGCGGCCGATCTGTGCGACCAATTCGTCGACACTTTCGAATTTGCGTTCCGGTCGAATGAATGAAATAAACCGAATCCGAATCGTCTGATCGTACAGGTCACCTGAAAATCCCATCAGATGTGCTTCAAGTACCGGCGCTGTCTCCCCGTCCTTGAATGTAGGCTTCATCCCATGATTGAGAACAGCCGGATAAACATGACCGCCAATCACCGCTTGTGCTGCATACACGCCAAGCCGCGGTGTGATATACGACTCCACAAGCCCGACATTGGCAGTCGGGAATCCAATCAATCGGCCTCGTGCATGACCATGTACAACAACGCCCTCAACTTCATAAGGTCGACCGAGCAGTTGTTCCGCAAGCACCATATTGCCTTCATCCAGCGCTTCGCGCACGTATGTGCTGCTTATCTTCTGACCTTGCAGCAGCAGCGGTTCGACAACCTCCGTCGTCATGCCGACTGCAAGCCCCAATGTGCCAAGCATCGCTGCATCACCAGCGCCACGGCTGCCGAACCGGAAGTCAAATCCGACGACGCTCTGACGAACGCCAAGCGGCGCAAGAACTTCAGAGACGAATCGTTCAGGCGAAATGCCTGCGAAGCTGTGGTCAAACTTCATAACGAACGCATAATCGACACCAAGCTCCGCGAATTGAGCCAGCTTGCTCTCAAGCGGTGTCAAACAGCTGACATACTGCTCGCCCTGCCCTAGAACAGACTTCGGGTGAGGATGAAAAGTCATCACGGCTGATTTCAGCCCTTGCTGGCGAGCGGCATCAACTGCGCGCTTGATTACGTTCTGATGTCCTTTGTGAACTCCGTCAAAATGGCCGATTGCAACAGACAGCTGCTCGCCTTTCGATGCTAACGGCAAATCGGATAACGGAAAACCGATGGAGATCAGTTCCATAGCTCAAACACCCGCAATCTATTGAAAATTCTGTTCGTTCGTTCCGTTCTAGTTAAACACCTTGACAGGAGACAACAGACGAGCCTCAGCATTCCATTCAAAGATGCCGAGAAACCGTTCCTCCTCATCATACAGTCGAACAGACTGTTTAGGTAAGAGTGAATTATCGATGATGAGTCGATGCGCGCCAATTTTTTGACCTTGAAGCGCATACGCTGCGGCATTCTGTTTGACGATCGCCTTCGGCATTTGGAACAGTGCGGCATCCGCAGTCATAAGGCGGGATTGCAGCATACCGTCTGCCTGCAAAGCGGCCACCTCTTCAAGCGTCAAACAGTGCTCCTTCGTGAAGCCTGCCGACATCGTACGTACAAGCTCAGCCATCGAAGCAGGCACACCAAGACGTTTGCCTATATCTACACATAATGTGCGGATATAAGTGCCCTTGGAGCAATGTACGTCAAACCGAATGCGCGGACGACTTGCATCCTGGTCGAATCCGAGCAGCGAAATGCTGTAGATCGTCACCTTCCGCGATTTGCGTTCGATCGTAACGCCTTGTCTAGCCAAGTCGTACAAACGTTGTCCACCGACTTTGACAGCCGAGTACATGGGCGGAACCTGATCGATCTCTCCAACGAAGGAAGCAAGCACCGAAGCCGCTTGCTCTTCCGTTACAGAAACCTCATCGACTTCTTCAATAGGTGTACCTGTCATATCTTCGGTATCAGTCGCCACGCCGAGCTGCAGCACCGCCTCATATGCCTTGGGCTGCTCCTGCAAATATTCAACGACACGCGTCGCACGACCAATGCAGAGCGGGAGTACGCCTGTTACTTGCGGATCGAGCGTACCTGCATGTCCAATACGCCGCTCTCGCGTAATGCCTCGCACCTTCGCTACAACGTCATGGCTTGTCCATCCAGCCGGCTTCCATACCGCCAATATGCCATCCATCAATTGCTCAACGCCTTTCTAATCGCCTCTACCACTTGCTCCATCGACTGATCAAGCGGTCCGACATGTTTGCATCCTGCAGCACGGACATGTCCGCCGCCGTCGAACGATTGGGCAATAGCAGCTACGTCGACGAGACCAGCCGAACGCAAGCTTACTTTCACCTGACCGTCCTTCAGCTCCTTGAACAGGATTCCCACTTCAACGCCATCAACATTTCGCGCATAGTTCACCAAGCCTTCAAGGTCTTCTGGCGCCGCGCCGGTGCTGGCGAGGTCATTCGCTTCTATGTATAGCCAACCAATGCGGTTATCTTCAGAGAATACTAATCGGCTTAGCCCGAGCTGAAGCAGCTTGAGCTGCGGCATCGTCATCCGTTCGAGCAAATAATCCGCAATCCAATGTCCGTTCACACCAAGTCCGAGGAGCTGTGAAGCCATCTCCATCACATGCGGTGTCGTATTCGAATATCGGAAGCCGCCCGTATCGGTTAACAAGCCGGTATATATTGCTGTTGCGGCCGGTACATCCGGCGTAATGCCTGCATGTCTTAATAAATCGAACAAGATCTCAACGGTTGCTGCCGCTTCCGGATGAATAATATTATGAACGCCGAAAGCGTCATTCGTCGGGTGATGATCGATATTAAGAAGCTGACAGTCCTCAGAAAAACAAGACGCCACCTCGCCGATACGCCGAAAATCGGCACAATCGACAGCAATGACGCGGTTGAACGTTCGATTCGGCTGTGACTTGCTGTAGTTGATGATTGTATCGCTAAGAGTTAGAAAATGAAGACGTGAAGGTACATCACCTTCATTGATTAACGTATATCGTTTGCCAAGCTTGTCGAGCAGCCATCCGACGACAACAGTCGAGCTGATTGCATCACCGTCAGGCTGCACGTGAGAGACGACCAGAAAGTCGTCTCCCTCATGCATAAACGTCAATGCTTGCTCAAGCAGAGCTGAATAGCTCTCCGAACTTAACATCGCCTGATTGGTCATACTTGTCGTTCTCCGCGGTTGATCTGTTCAAGCAGCGACTCAATGCGGCTGCCATACTCGATACTCGCATCAAACTTGAAGATGAGCTCTGGCGTATGGCGAAGACGCATCCGTTTGCCAAGCTCCGAACGAATGAAGCCTGTGCCGCGAGCAATTGCCTTTAGCGACTCTTCTTTCTGCTCTTCGCTTCCCAGCACGCTGAGATAAACTTTGGCTTGGGACAAATCGTTTGTCACTTCAACGCCAGTGACCGTAATGAATCCGATGCGCGGATCCTTTAATTCCGATTGAATAATTTGGCTCAGCTCTTTTTTAATTTGTTCGCCGACCCGGCCAACTCGGACTTTTGCCATTAAGCGATCACCTCTCTACCTTTTCCATCACGAAGGCTTCGATGATGTCCCCTTCAAGAATGTCGTTAAACTTGTCAAGCGAGATACCGCACTCGTAACCTTGCGCGACTTCTTTGACATCGTCCTTGAAACGCTTGAGCGATTCAATTTTGCCAGTGAAGATGACTTTGCCGCCGCGTGTAACACGCGCTTCCGCATTACGCTGCATTTTGCCATCAATGATCATGCTGCCGGCAATCGTGCCGACTTTGGTCACCTTAATTAGCATGCGCACTTCTGCATGGCCTATAACGACTTCTTTGAATACTGGATCCAGCATGCCCTTCATTGCGTGCTCGATTTCATCGATGACGTTATAAATAATGTTATGCAGACGAACATCGACCTTCTCATGCTCAGCTTGAGCAGCTGCTTGTGCTTCTGGACGAACGTTGAAGCCGATAACGATCGCATTCGATGCCGAAGCGAGGTTGATATCGGATTCCGTAATTGCGCCTGCGCCGCTGTGAATGACGCGAACGCGTACGCCTTCGATGTCGATCTTAGCCAGTGCGCCTTTGAGCGCCTCGACGGACCCCTGTACGTCACCTTTGATAATGACGTTAAGATCTTTGATCTCGCCGTCTTTGATATGTTGGAACAAATCATCAAGCGTAACGCGTGTCGTCGTCGTAAGCTCGGATTGACGAGCCTTCGTCATACGCGTTTCCGCAATTTGACGGGCTTTGCGCTCGTCCTCGTAAGCGAGGAACGGATCGCCTGCAAGAGGAACTTCCGTCAGACCGGTAATTTCGACCGGCGTAGAAGGTCCCACTTCTTTAAGACGACGGCCTTTATCGTTCACCATTGCGCGAACACGGCCGAAGCTGTTACCAGCAATAAAGGCATCGCCGACTTTGAGCGTACCGTGTTGAACGAGAATCCGTGCAACAGGGCCTTTACCTTTGTCGAGCTCTGCTTCAAGAACGGTACCGCGAGCGCGTTTGTTCGGGTTCGCTTTGTAGTCGTTCACTTCAGCAACAAGCAGAATCATCTCGAGCAGACCTTCGAGGTTGATCCGCTGTTTCGCGGACAGGTTGACGAAGATCGTATCGCCGCCCCATTCCTCTGGTACAAGGCCGTACTCGGTGAGCTCTTGCTTAATTTTATCCGGATTTGCTTCCGGTTTATCAATTTTGTTGACAGCAACGATAATCGGCACGCCTGCTGCCTTAGCATGGTTGACTGCTTCAACCGTCTGAGGCATAACGCCGTCGTCCGCTGCGACAACGATAATCGTAATATCCGTTACTTGTGCACCGCGGGCGCGCATGAGCGTGAACGCTTCGTGGCCTGGTGTATCAAGGAACGTGATTTTCTTACCGTGAACTTCGACTTGGTACGCGCCGATATGCTGCGTAATGCCGCCCGCTTCTCCGCCTGTTACATTCGTATGGCGAATTGCATCAAGCAGCGTCGTCTTACCATGGTCGACGTGACCCATGATCGTAACAACCGGTGGACGTGTTTCCAGATCTGCCTCGTCGTCAACCTCTTCGACTGTTTCGAATTGGTCTTCTTCGACGCGGATTTTCACTTCCACTTCCTCAACGCCCATCTCGGTTGCGATGAGTTGAATCGTATCGAGGTCAACCTCTTGGTTGATTGTAGCCATTACACCCATGAAGATCAGCTTCTTGATAACTTCGGAAGCGTCCTTATGGAGCAATTTCGCAAGCTCGCCAACTGTCATCGAACCGCGAACGATAATTTTCTTCGGCGTGTTGTCGATCTTCTCACGTGGAGGCTGGTTGTTGCTGCGGTTGTTTCTGCCGCCTTTGCCGCCGCGAGGTGAACGGAAACCGCCTTTGTTGTCATCATCGAAGCGTCTGCCGCCATTGTTGTTATTGTTGTGATTCTTTTGATTTCCTTTTCTCGAAGCCCAGTTGCTCGATGCGCCGCTGTTCTCAGAACGCGAGCTTTGGGATGGAGCGCTAGAAGCGCCTCCGCGAACGCCGCCACCTGGTGCGCCGCCGCCGCCAAATGCTGGACGGCTGCCGCCGCCTTGACCAGCTGGTCTGCCCTGGCCGCCGCCTTGGCCGCCACGGAATCCGCCGCCTTGGCCTCCTTGGCCGGCCGGTCTACCTTGACCGCCGCCTTGACCGCCTTGACCGCCGCGATATCCGCCGCCTTGGCCTCCTTGACCGCCTTGGCCTCCCTGACCGCGATATCCGCCGCCCTGTCCGCCTTGGCCTCCTTGACCGCCGCCTTGGCCGCGGTATCCACCGCCGCCTTGACCGCCTTGGCCGCCGCCTTGGCCACGGTATCCACCGCCGCCTTGACCGCCTTGACCGCCTTGACCGCCGCCTTGACCACGGTATCCACCGCCGCCTTGGCCTCCTTGACCGCCGCCTTGGCCACGGTATCCACCGCCGCCTTGGCCTCCTTGGCCGCCGCCTTGACCGCGATATCCACCGCCGCCTTGGCCTCCTTGGCCGCCGCCCTGGCCACGGTATCCGCCGCCGCCTTGACCTGGTCCACGGTTACCGCCTTGACCACCTTGGCCGCGATATCCGCCGCCTTGGCCTGGGCCACGATTGCCGCCTTGCGTACTATTCGATGTCTGTTGACTTGGAGCTTGCTGTTCAGTGCTGCGTTGTTCGTTGCTGCGCTGCTCCTGTTGTTCGCCTGCTTGGTTGGTTGTGTTCGTTGTCGTTTTAATAGAATTCATAGTCCCCTGTCTATCCTGTGAATGAATTTTGTTAGGATCCGATTGCGACTGCACTGCTGCTTGTTCAGCAGCAGGCGCCGGTTTTCGGTTGTCCTGGTGTTTCGGAGTTGCCGCAGCAGATACCGTAGCCGTCTCGGAGGCACGTTTTACAGCGGCATTTTGTTTAATATCGCGAAAGAATCCTTCAACCTTGGAGACCATATTGTTCTCCATGACACTCATATGATTATTCACCGGCAAATTAAGCCGCTTCAAAATTGTGATGATTTCTTTACTGCTCATGTTGAGCGATTTGGCATATTCGTATACGCGAAGCTTATCTTTATTGTTATCTTTGCTGTCCGGTTGTTTTGTCAATATGGTCCACCTCCGAATTTGAGCTTAACTGACCAATGATCATTCGGGCGAATCCTGCGTCGGTGACCGCCACCAGCACGCGGGCTTCCTTCCCGATCGCCTTGCCCAGTTCCACTCGATCGAACGCTTCGGCTAGTTTGACATTATAATAGCCGCACTTGTCACGATACTTCTTCTTCGTGTTGTCCGAAGCATCCCCCGCAACGATGACTAGATGTGCTTTGCCTTGCCTTATCGACTTCAGAACCGTATCGTCGCCGGTTACGAGCTTACCGGCCCTCATTGCCATACCCAAATGCGAGAGCGCCTTACTCATCGTCCTCTGCACGTTCCTTGCTGGCAATGAATTCATCCTCTACCGCTATGAAATCCTGCTCCAGTTGGTCGTAGATGACCGGCTCTACTTGCGCTTTCAACGCGCGATCGAACGCTCTGCTCTTCTTAGCCAGCCTGAAACAATCGACTTGTCCGCACAAGTAGGCGCCTCTGCCCGCCTTTTTCCCTGTCAGATCGATCAAGACATTTGCTTCAGGTGTCCGTACAACCCGAATGAGTTCCTTCTTAGGCATCATCCGTTGACAAGCAATACATTTGCGCAGCGGCACTTTTCTCGGTTTCACCGTGCTCCCCCCTCTCTGAAGCAAGCTCTATCTTGTGAACGCTTAGTCGATCGATACCGAATCCTGATGCATCGTATCGCTCTCAGGCGATTTCGGACGACCGAACTCCTGCTCGGCCTGCGTCTCGCTCTTAATATCGATCTTCCAGCCCGTCAGCTTAGCTGCTAGACGTGCGTTCTGACCCTTGATACCGATTGCGAGCGACAGTTGATAGTCAGGAACGATGACACGCGCCATTTTCTCCTGCTCGAATACGATAACTTCCAATACTTTGGACGGGCTGAGCGCATTCGCAACGTACTCATCGATATTCTCCGACCAGCGGACGATATCGATTTTCTCGCCTTTCAGCTCGTTGACGATCGTCTGTACGCGCATGCCCTTTGGGCCTACGCAGGAACCGACTGGATCAACTTCTGCATTGCGGGAATGAACCGCAATCTTGGAACGGAAGCCGGCTTCGCGTGCAACGGAACGAATCTCAACGACGCCGTCATAGATTTCCGGCACTTCAAGCTCGAACAGACGCTTAAGCAGGCCTGGGTGTGTACGGGACATAATAATTTGAGGTCCCTTCGTCGTGTTCTCAACCTTCGTGATATACGACTTCACACGGTCACCGTGCTTGAATTTGTCCGTTGGCATCAGTTCCGTCAGCGGAAGCACTGCTTCTACTTTGCCAAGGTCCACGAACAGATTGCGCGTATCCTGGCGTTGAACGATACCGTTCACGATATCTTCTTCCTTATCGATGAACGCGTTATAAATAAGACCGCGCTCAGCTTCGCGGATACGCTGCGTTACGACCTGTTTAGCGGTCTGCGCTGCAATCCGGCCAAAATCGCGCGGTGTTACTTCGATGTCAGCAATATCATCGATTGTGTAATGCGGATTAATCTCGCGAGCTGCTTCTACCGAAATTTCCATGCGAGGATCAAGCACCTCGTCAACAACCGTCTTGCGTGCGTAAACTTTGATAACGCCCGTCGTGCGGTTAATGTCAACGCGTACATTTTGTGCGGTGTTGAAATTACGCTTATAACTGGAAATGAGCGCAGCTTCGATGGCATCGATCAGGATGTCTTTGCTGATCCCTTTCTCTCGCTCGATCTCACCTAAAGCTTCAATAAACTCCATGCTCATTGCAATGAGCTCCCCCTTTCATACGATGACAGACGTGCTAGAATACGATAGCCAAACGGGCCGAAGCAACCTTGGCATACGGAATTTCGACGTTGCTCTGATTGACGCGCATCTTCACAAGCTCGCCGTCGAATGATTGCAGCAGTCCTTCGAATTCCTTGTGCCCTTTAATCGGCTCGTACGTGGTTACATAAATATGCTTGCCAACCGCTTTATGCACGTCTTCCGGTTTTTTGAGAGGACGCTCAGCACCAGGCGAAGAAACCTCTAGGAAATAGGCTTCCGTAATAGGGTCCTTCTCGTCGAGTTGCTCGCTCAAGTATTCGCTTACGCGACCGCACTCGTCGATATCGATGCCGCCCTCCTTATCGACAAATACGCGCAGGAAATAATTGCTGCCTTCCTTTACGTATTCAACGTCAACAAGCTCAAATCCGTTCTCGTCGATGAAGGGTTTAACCATGTCTTCGACGATTTGCTTAATTTTCGAATTGCTCAAATGATACGAACCTCCCGAATGTGACAATGGAAAAATGGCGAGACAAAACGTAAAGAGTGGGTTTCCCCACTCTTTGTCAGTCAGCCTATCCACATCTTTACCAGAAAAATTATAACATAACCATATGACAGGTGACAACCGCCTTGTTCGAGGTGTAGCGGCTGTAACCAATCGTTTAGCGGTACAGTGCGGTTCATTCCGGAGAAATCCGAGCTGCAGTCGTCTAGAACAGCGACAGCTGGTTCGATTCCGGCAGGCCGCGGAAACAACCCATGCCTGTCAGCACTTCTATGATTGTCTTCGTCGCCTTCGACTTCATCTGGAAGTCTTCGATCGATAGGAACTCGCCTTCTTCGCGCGCACCCGCAATATTGCGAGCAGCGTTCTCCCCGATACCGGCAATCGCCGAGAAAGGAGGGATAAGCGAAGTGCCGTCTACAATAAAGTTTGTCGCGTCCGAACGATACAGATCGATCGGCTTGAACGAGAAACCGCGGGATGTCATCTCGAGCGCCATTTCCAGCTGCGAAACACTATTCTTCTCTTTAGGCGTTGCATTGAAGCCTTTGTTCTCGATCTCTTCGAGCTTACGATAAATTGCCTCATACCCTTGGCAGAGCAGATCCAGATCGAAGTCCTCCGAGATCCGAACAGAAAAGTACGTTGCATAGAACTGGATCGGATAATAAAGCTTGAAGTATGCCGTTCTTACAGCCGATATGACGTATGCCGCGGCATGCGCCTTCGGGAACATGTATTCAATCTTCAAACAGGAGTCGATGTACCATTGCGGCACCTTGCAGTTCTTCATTTCCTCGATCCATTCCGGCGTCAACCCTCTGCCTTTACGCACGCTCTCCGTAATTTTGAACGCTAGGGCAGCATCCATTCCCGCCTTATAGATGAGGAACAACATAATCTCGTCACGACAACCGATTACGGTTTTGATCGTGCATGTATTGTTCTTAATCAATTCTTGCGCGTTGCCGAGCCATACACCCGTACCGTGCGACAGACCGGAAATTTGCAGCAAGTCGGCAAACGTGGATGGCTTCGTCTCTTCAAGCATCTGGCGAACGAACTTCGTTCCCATCTCGGGAACACCGTATGTCGCGACAGCCGATCGAATTTGCGAAGGCATAACGCCAAGCGCATCCGTCGAATTGAAGACACTCATAACTTTAGGATCGTTCATCGGAATCGTCGTTGGATCAACGCCCGTCAAATCCTGCAGCATCCGCATCATCGTTGGATCATCGTGTCCGAGAATATCGAGCTTGAGCAAGTTTTCTTCGAATGCGTGGTAGTCAAAGTGGGTCGTCTTCCATTCCGCATTGACATCGTCGGCTGGATACTGCACAGGAGTAACGTCCTCGACTTCGATGTAGTCAGGAACAACGACTATACCGCCAGGGTGCTGGCCGGTGCTTCGTTTGACGCCTGTACAACCCGAAGCGAGTCGGCTCAACTCAGCGCCACGCCATTTTTTGCCCTGTTCTTCTTCGTATTTCTTAGCAAAACCGTATGCCGTCTTCTCAGCGACCGTACCGATCGTACCTGCACGGAAAACGCATTTTTCACCGAACATGATCTTCGTATAGTTATGCGCAACCGGCTGATACACGCCCGAGAAGTTCAAGTCGATATCGGGAACCTTATCGCCTTTGAAGCCGAGGAACGTCTCGAACGGAATGTCCTGGCCTTCACCTTTCATCGGGGAGCCGCAATTCGGACACGATTTGTTCGGCAAGTCGAAGCCGCTCCGAATGCTGCCGTCGAGGAACCATTCACTATGCTTGCATTCCTTATTGGGACAGATATAATGCGGCGGCAGCGGATTAACTTCAGAGATACCAAGGAAGGTCGCGACGATCGAAGAACCTACGGATCCCCGTGAACCTACAAGATAACCGTCTTCATTCGATTTCTTAACCAGTCGTGCCGAAATCAAATAGTTGGCCGAGAAGCCGTACCCGATAATCGGTACAAGCTCTTTCTCAAGGCGCTGAACAATAACCTCTGGCAGCTCATCCCCGTACAGTGACTTCGCCGTTTCGTAGCAGGTCGTACGGATCTCTTCTTCCGCCCCTTCGATGATCGGTGTGAACAGCTTGCTCGGGAACATATCGAACTTCTCGAATCGATCGGCAAGCTCGTTCGTGTTGCGAACGACGACCTCGAACGCCTTCTCTTCTCCGAGGAAAGAGAATTCGCGAAGCATCTCATCTGTCGTGCGGAAATGCGCGTCCGGCTTGCGCATGCCTTTGAGCGGACTGAAGCCCGTAATCCCTTGAATCGTAATGTCGCGGAACACTTTGTCACGCGGGTTCAAGTAGTGCACGTTACCGGTTGCAATAACAAGCTTATTCAGCTTTGCGCCAATCCGGACAACGCGGCGAAGCGCCTCTTCGATTTCTGCGCGGCTGCCGACGAGACCTTTTTCAACAAGATGCATGTAGAAATCAACCGGCTGAATCTCCAGCACATCGTAGAATTGCGCGACTTCCTCCGCTTCTTCCTCCGTCTTGTTAAGTACCGTCTCGAAGAACTCGCCCTTCTCGCAGCCGGAAATGACGAGCAGACCTTCACGCAGCTCGGTCAGCTTGCTCTTCGGCATGCATGCCACTTTCTTGAAATGATTCGTGTGCGACATCGAAATCAACTTGAACAAGTTCTTCTTGCCAGTGCCGTTGAGTGCATAGACACCGCAGTGGAACGGACGGGTGTTCGATAGGTCGAGACCGACATAGTCATTCAGTTGATGCAGACTCGTAATGTTGCGTTCAGCACAGTCCTTCAGCAAACCGAACAATACGCCGCCGAGTGCGATCGAGTCGTCGATTGCGCGGTGATGGTTTTCGAGGCTGATTTTATATTTATCCGATAACGTGTTCAGCCTGTGGTTCTTCATTGTCGGATGAATGAAACGTGCAAGCTCCAGCGTATCGAGCACCGGATTCTTCACTTCAGGAAGCCCGATTGCCTTGCAGTTTGCTTGGATAAAGCCGATATCGAATCGCGCATTGTGCGCGACGAGCGCAGTATCACCAATAAACTCAATAAATTCGCGAAGCTTTGGTTCAAGCTCAGGCGCATCCGCTACCATCTCATCGTTGATGTTCGTCAACTGCTGGATATGGTAAGGAATTTTCTCATGCGGGTTGATGAAGGTCGAGAAGCGGTCGACTTCTTGACCGTTGCGCATCCGGACCCCTGCAAGCTCGATAATCTTGCAATTAATAATCGACAGACCCGTCGTCTCGATATCGAATACGATATATTCGCTGTCGAGCAGCGACTGTTCGCGGGGGTTGATAACCATCGGCACCGCGTCATTGACGACATTGGCTTCAACGCCATAAAGCACGTTAATGCCATGCTTCTTGGCAGCTTTCGCAGCCTCGGGAAAGCAGTGTACGTTGCTGTGGTCCGTTACCGCGATCGCCTTGTGCCCCCATTTGGCAGCCGTCTTCACGTAGTCGCTGATTGACGTTACCGCATCCATCGTGCTCATCGACGTGTGAAGATGGAACTCCACCCGCTTCTCTTTCGCCTCGTCCTTACGTTCCGCAGGCGCCTTCACCTCATGCAGATCGTTCGGCATCATGACGAGCTCCGGCTCCATCATGAAACGGTCATATTCTACACGGCCGCGTGCTTTGATCCACTTGCCGTTCGAGAGCTGGCTTAGAACCTTAACATCTTCCTTCGTCTTCGCGAACATCTTCATCGCAATCGAATCCGAGAAGTCGGTTACGTTAAAGGTGAACAGCGTGCTGCCGTTGCGCAGCTCCTTCACTTCAAGCCCGAACACCGTACCTTGTACAGCGATCTTCTTCTCTTCCTCGCGAATGTTCATGATCGGAACTGCTTCCTCACGGATATCATAGCCGACCGCAAGCGGTGGTACACCGTCATCTGCCGCATCGTCAAATGACTCTTCAGGAGGAGCGCTCACCATTAATTGCTGGAGTGCTTCCCGTTCTTCTTGCTCTACCTTACGTGCTAATTGCTCAAACGCCTCTTGCCGGCTCTCTTGTCTCTGTGCAGCTGTCAGCTTCACGCGTACCGTGCGCGCAAATCGTTCATCGTAAAAGCGTGAAACCGCCTCGTCGATTCCCTTCTTCTTAGCAAGCTCGAGCCCTGTCTGATCAAGCATTAAGACGCTCAAGGTATCGTCATTCGCTTCGATGCCTGCCCTAGCGAGCCAGCCGTTAACCGAAACCATCTCGCGTTGTGCGTATTCAACGAATAAAGGCCAATATTCCTGTGAAATAACGGATGTTGCGATTGCGTTATCGTAATGCATCACAATCGAAATTTCTGCAATATGAGATAGACGATCAGCGATTGTCCGCATGAACAAGGAGAACGTCGTCGTTGGAACTAAAGATGGCTTATGAATATGAAGCGTCCACTGTCGATTGGTTTCGCTGACTACTACCTTCTCGATATGTCCGTCTTGAAAATGAGCATGAATCATTTCTTCCGGCAGCTGCGCCTGACGCATGAGCAGCTCGAAACGCTGACGCTTATTAGAGTCCATAGCTAACGTCCTTTCCTAAAAGGATTATGGGGTGTTCCCCATGCCCCCTTTGTTGTGAGAGGATTTTTTTAAGGGGCTTCGCCCCTTTGAAACCCCTATTGAAACAAGCTTTATTCTAAAAACTTTCTCCACTCCCACCCAAACCTC
>NZ_BTCK01000074.1:0-19952 GCF_033239625.1 Paenibacillus sp. CCS19 | reverse complement strand
CGTTGGCGGAGTTTAGGATACTTAAAAGTACGCTAACTCGATAGGGCCGCTCGTTGGCGGAGTTTAGGATACTTAAAAGTACGCGAACTCAATAGGTACGCACGTTGGCGGAGTTTAGGATACTTAAAAGTACGCTAACTCGATAGGGCCGCACGTTGGCGGAGTTTAGGGTACTTAAAAGTAGGCTAACTCAATAGGTCCGCACGTTGGCGGAGTTTAGGATACTTAAAAGTACGCTAACTCGATAGGTCCGCTCGTTGGCGGAGTTTAGGATACTTAAAAGTACACTAACTCGATAGGTCAGCACGCTGGCGGGGAATAGGATACTTAAAAGTACGCTAAATCACTCCGGCCGGGTTTAGTTTGATAGCAAGGCACGCTGTTCCACAGCGTGCTATGCTATCAAACCTTTTAAATACTATAAAAACTCACATTCTTCGGCATCAGCGCCTCGATGAACTCCTCGTTCTCGCCTGTGAGCGCGATCAGATTCGTATGCAGCGAGATGCCCTTGGTCTCCTCGATCTCGATCGGAATGAGCCGGCCTCGGCTCACTTCCTCTTTGACGCACAGGCCAGGCAGGAAGCAGATGCCTACCTTTTGCAGAACAAGCTTTTTAGCCGTTTCCGAATTGTCCGCATGGAACACAATATCAGGCGAATGCTCCAGCTGCTCGAACACCCGGTGCAGACGCTGCCAATCGAGCGATCCGCATTCGAAGAACAATAGCGACTGATAACGAATCTCCTGGATGGATACTTTGCCTATTGATGCGAAAGGATGCCCCTCATACACATAAAGCTTAATCGGGTCCTCATAGAATGGGTACGATTGCACCGACGGATGTGCGACCTTGCGGACGAAAGCGATGTCCAGCTCGCGTTCAAGCACCTTCTTCACTAATTCATCCGTTGGCGCCGTAGTCAGCTTGAACCGAAGCTGCGGATACAGCTGTTTCAGCTTCGGCAGCAGATCGGGAATCAAATAATTCGATACCGACACGGTGCTTCCGATGCGCAGCTCCTGCGGACGCGATCCCTTCTCCTGCAGATGCAGCCGTCCCTTCTGAATCGTCTGCAGGATCTGCTGCGCGTACGGAAGGAACTGCTTCCCTTTCTCGGTCAGCATAATTTGCTTGCCTAATCTGTCGAACAGCCGGCAGTCCAGCTCGCGTTCGAGTGTTTGTATGCGGGCGGTGACGGAAGGCTGGGACAGATACAGCACTTCAGCTGCCTTATTAAAGCTGCCATAGTGATTGACATACACAAAGGCTTCCATGTTCTCGATATTCATTCGCAACCCCCTCCAGTGATCGATCAACGATAGACCTTTTCTATCGCACATTCAAAATTATCTTTATCATATAGGATTAATCGGAATTATGGAATATAGTAATTGTAAAAAAGCTCAATTAAAGGAGTGACCATTGGTGAGCACACAGGCGAAAATTACGATACGAGATGCACGCGAGGAAGATTACGAATCGTTCGTTCAGCTGTTGGTGGAGGCATACGGTCAGTATGCAGATGTTCTCCCTGACGAGCGTTGGGAGCAGTATAAGGAGGCGCTTCAAGGTTCATTCCGTGAAGGCTCGCCGATCGCACGAATCGTGGCGGAGCAAGACGATAAGCTTATCGGCAGCGTCCAACTGTTCGCGTCTTCGGAGGAAGCTTATGGCCGGTCGGATCTATTGATCGCGAATCCGGTCATTCGATACTTAGCCGTATCCCCTCAAACCAGGGGCCAAGGCATTGCAACGCTGCTCATAAGAGAATCCATCCGCCGCTCCCGCGAGCTCGGAGCCGAGAGACTGAACCTGCACACCTCGGATATGATGAGCGCTGCTGTACGGTTGTATGAGCATCTCGGGTTCGAGCGAGCTTATGAGACCGATATTTATAATGGCGAGACACTGGTGAAAGGCTTCCGCATCGAACTGAACGAAGCCGCGCTTCGCATCTAACCCCGTACTCCGTCTCTAGCACTCCCCTACCCGTATCCAAAAAAAACGAGCAGACAGCGCATCGCGCTCTCTGCTCGTCCTTCCACCTGGCATTAGATTACTTCATTCCCTGCAATTTCGCAGCGACGTCCACGAATTGACGTACCCGCTCCGTCACGCGATCATACTCGCCCGCGCGGATCCAATCGAGATTCACCAGCTTGCTGCCCATACCGACTGCGCAAGCGCCAGCGCGGAAGTAGTCGCCGATGTTGTCGATATCGACGCCGCCTGTTGCGAGCATTGGAATATTGTTCAGCGGCGCGCGGATTTCCGCGAGATACTTGACCCCGAGCGATGCCATCGGGAATACTTTCACGGCTTCTGCGCCCGCCTTCCATGCGCGTACGATCTCCGTTGGCGTCATGCAGCCCGGCCATACCGATACGCCGCGCTCTGCGCCATAAGCCACTACTTCTTCATCGAGGTTCGGCGAAATGATGAATTGCGCGCCTGCCGCAACCGCCTCCCGCGCCATCTCTACATCGAGTACCGTACCTGCGCCGATACGCGCCTCGCCGTCGCCGAATTTCGTCCGCCATTGATTGATAATAGCCGTTGCGCCGTCTGTGTTCATCGTCACTTCCAGCAGACGAACGCCGCCGTCGATAATGGCCTGCGCGGCACGGTCTGCATGCTGAGCCTCGATGCCTCGCAATATCGCAACGATCCGGTGCCGATGAAGCAAATCCAGAAGTTCGCTCATTCCTTCTATCCCCTTCCTCTAATCCCCCAATGCTGCTGCAGCAGCTTCAAGAACAAATTCGGAAAAGCCAGCGTGTCCATCGCTTCAGGTCCGATCCACGCATACCCCGCTGGCAACCCATCGCCAGTGTACGAGCCATTCGACTCTGCAACAAGGTCAAGCCCTGCCTCTGTCGACTCCATTGCAGCTAACCCTTGCGGCGACCCAACAGCACCCACAGCCGTATCGTTCGACGGCAAGTCCGCCTCGAATACGTCCATATGCCAATGGATATGGCTGAATACATGCTCGGCCTTCGTGGAGTAGCGAAGCGGACGAATAAGCAGTCCAGCTTCCTCATGCAGCATTCGTGCCAGCAGATCCGCAAGCGATGCCTGCTCCCGCTCGTCCACAGCCGCTGTCTTGCCGCTGCCTTTACCTGCCTTATCCGCTTTGGTTTCGCTCCGAAGCTGCTTCTCCGCATCCTTCGAGACAAGTACATGCGGCAGCTCCCACATGCGGGCGAGCAGTCCGGTGTCCGGACGTTGTCTGACCAACACCCGGCCCTCATTCTCACCGCTGCCCGTTACAATAACGCCAAGCCGCCATTCCGGACGCGGCGGCTTCGCCTTCGTCTTGATCGGCAGCTCGACCTCGCGGCCTGCCAGTCTGCCAGCACAATGCTCCATTACCGGACACGTCAGGCAGCCCGGCGACTTCGGCGTACAAACAAGCGCGCCCAGCTCCATCAGCGCCTGGTTGAAATCGCCCGCCCGGCCTTCCGGGATGATCGAACGCGCCAGCTTCTCGATCTTCACCCGAGTCGCCGGCTTCGCGATGTCGTCCTCCAGCAGCCAGAAGCGTGACAGCACCCGCATCACGTTGCCGTCAACCGCCGGCTCAGGACGATTGAAGGCGATGCTCATAATCGCGCCCGCCGTGTAAGGACCGACGCCTTTGAGCGAAGCGACCGACGCAGCATCATCCGGTACGATTCCACCATACTTCTCGACGACTTCACGCGCTCCAGCCTGCAAATTGCGAGCGCGCGAGTAGTAGCCAAGTCCTTCCCAATGCTTCAGCACATCTTCCTCCGGTGCCTCCGCCAACGCTTGCACAGTCGGAAAACGGCGCATAAACCGCTCGTAGTACGGAATTACCGTATCAACGCGCGTCTGCTGCAGCATAATCTCCGACACCCATACACGATAAGGGTCACGGTTAATCCGCCAAGGCAGCTTACGCTTCACTACGTCATACCAGCCGAGCAGCTCTCTTCCGAAGAAAGCCGCCAATTCGGCTTGCGACAGCTCAGCCTGTAGATCAGTGCTGCTCATCGTCTTTCACTCCTTGCGTAAGTCCATCTTCTGCCTTAGCCGACGGGTTCATTCTTGCTTGACGCTGCAATTCAGGAATCGGCTGCATAGCTCCGTCAATGGATTGCGACAGCTCCCGATAACGGCGAGGCGTAACGCCATACTGCTGCTTGAATAACCGCGACAAATAATGATTCTGCATTCCGACCCTGCCCGCTATATCAGATACGTTAAGCGTCGTCTCTTCCAACAGCGTCCGCGCCATCTCCAGACGCCGCTCATTCATATAGTTAACGGGCGATGAACCAACAACGCTCTTGAATATCGTCGTAAAATAGTTCGGATGCATGCACTCGATCGAAGCCAACTGTTCGATCGAGATGCTCTCTGACAGATGCTCCTCGATGTAAGCAATCGAATCGCGGAATGGATCCAGCTTATCCCGCTTGTTAATGAAGGCCTGCTCTAAGCCGGCGCCTTCCAAGAAACAAGCCATCAGCTCCAACAGCACCGCTTTGGTGCGCCAGCTCTGCAGCAGCGTATCCGCCTGCTGCAGTACAATGAGCTTCTCGTACAAATCAATAGCCTCATGCTTGTCCGGCGCTGCCACAACGAATGGTATATCAAGTTCGGTCAGCAGCTGATAGCCGCCGATATTCATTTTGAAATGCGTCCAATAGAAGACAAAGCTTTCATCGCCGTCTGTACCGTATGCAAGTTCTACAGAACCAGGCAGCATATAGAGAAATCCTGGCTCGAGGACAAAATGTTTATGTTCAATGCGCAGCCAGCCCTTCCCGTTGACGGGATAGAACAGCCGGGTTAAATCTGAGTTTTTGGCATCATGCGTCCACTCGAAATCTTTGCGCGAAATACCGCTTAGCGCATGCTCGACCTCAATCTGATTCAACCTTCTAAGCAATAAGTCATCGTATACCAATAGTCGTAACTCCTAATGTTAGATTCAAAGCTGTCATGGACCGCAAAGCTGTACTTCCCAATTATAAAGAGACTGCGCCGCTATGAGAAGTTAAAAAACATTATGTTATACTCATAGGTAAATATTGCGAGAAATGAGGCTTCGCCATGACGACAAGGATGAACACCACCGCATCGTATCCTCTGCTGCTGAAGCTGCTAGCAGCTTCCATCGTACTGCTTACATTAGCCGCATGCGGCAGCTCGAAATCCTCGCCTGCTCTGGATGGACCCAAGGAAGCGGTAGCACTCTATAACGCACGCTGCATTAGCTGCCACGCTGCCGACTTGAGCGGCAAGGTCGGCCCGGACAGCGATCTTCGCACGGTAGGCAGCAGGATGACGAAGGAAGAGATCGTCAAGCAAATTACAGAGGGCGGGGACATCATGCCTGCATTCGCCAGCAAGCTGTCAGCGGACGAAATCGATCGTCTGGCTGATTGGCTATCCAAACAGCAGTGATTCATCTATCTCAATACCGAGCATAAATTCACAAAAAGCCGGACAGCATGATGCTGTCCGGCTTAAGACTCTGCGGCAATCCAGCTATTGTGCATACTCCTCATACGCGCTAAGGCGTAAGCGGTTTCCAAATCTGGCATGCGTCCACGTTGTAGGTCCCGCTTCGGGATGACATGGAAAACGGTCGCCGCGAAACAACACGAGCTGTCCGCCCCAACTGTCGGTATACAAACCATCATACAAGACGCTTGCGCCCGTCTTAAATCTTCCGCTGCTCGTCGTCCAACGCTGATTCATCGTCATCCGCCCCTTTGCATCCGCTAGTATAATGCAACCTATTCCTACTATGGGCAAATGGTGCAGCCGCTATACCGCGGAGCGTACGATTATCCGAGCTGTTCTGCGACTGCGAAAGCCGAAGCGACGCCACGATCATGCGTAATCGTGACATGAATGCGCCGAGTAATCCCGCTTCCGGCCTGATCGTCCTCCCAGCCAAGCTTCCGTATGGTGGCTGTCGACAACAGCACCTCCGGCTTGCCTAGCTTGTCCTTTCCAATTACGATATCGTGCAGCCCTGCGATAGAGCCGATGCCGCAGCCAAGCGCTTTCACGACCGCTTCTTTCGCAGCGAACCGCCCTGCAACATATTCCGCAAGTCTTCTCCCTGCTAAAGTTGCAGCCCGCTCTCGTTCCGTCCCAGCTAGCACGCGTTCGATGAACTTCGCACCCGTGGACTTCCCCAGAATCGCCGCCACCCGATCGATATCGGCTATGTCATGCCCAATCCCAATAATCAAGCACGCTTCCTCCCGTTCGACTACTATGCAAAAAAGCCGGGCGCCGCCGCGCTGCTGCGCGGCTGTCACCCGGCTCTCTCCCTCTTCGGTGCATCGACTGCTTAGATGCCTGGAATCGGCGAGCGTTTATGCTCTGTACGCAAGTACTGCTTCTCGATCTTCTCGCGTACTTCAGGCGCTATTTCCTTGCCCTCGAGGTAGTTGCTGTTATCTTCGTACGTAATGCCAAGCTCATTCTCGTCCGTCTGACCTTCCCACAGTCCTGCGGTAGGCGCCTTTTCGAGAACGCTCGCAGGCACGCCGAGGCGCGCTGCCACTTGGCGAACTTGACGTTTGTTAAGCGAGCTGAGCGGCGTAATATCTACAGCGCCGTCGCCCCACTTCGTATAAAAGCCCGTAAGCGCCTCGGACGCGTGATCCGTACCGACGACAAGCAGGTTCAGATCGAATGCGATTGCGTACTGCATCACCATGCGCGTACGCGCCTTCACATTGCCTTTGCCGCCGCGGCTCAGGTGACGGCTGATGCCGATAGCCTTCAAGCTGTGCTCTACTTCAATCGCGATCTCGTCGACCGTCTCGCCGATATCCGTCTCTACCCGATGCGTCAGGTTGAATGCATCTGCTGTTGCATAGCTGTCGGAGATGTCCACTTGCTCATTATACGGTTGGAATACGCCCAGCGTAATGTACTCCTTGCCCGTCTCAGCAGACAGTTCGTCGGTAGCCTGCTTGCACAGACCAGTCGCAACCGCGCTGTCGATGCCGCCGCTAATCGCAATGAGAAGTCCCGTCGTACCGGACTTGCGCACATACTCCTTCAGAAAATCGACCCGTTTGCGAATTTCCGCATCGACGTCAATCGTCGGCTGAACGCCGAACCGTTCAATAATTTCGCGCTGCAAGCTCATCGTTCTTACTTCCTTCCTGACATCAGGGTCTTTAAAGAGGTTGTTCAAAAAGTCCGCTTGTGATCACGAGGTCAGTCAGGAAGCTAATTCGACGTCGAAGCTTGCGTTCACCTTCGGAGTCCGGGGCTTATGCTTCCGATGCAGGTTTCCGCTGGAAACCTTGTATCATGTAGGTGTTGCCTACACTCCGTTCCTCCTGAAGTTATTTGCGATACTGCAGTGTTACTACCTGCAAGCAAATAACAACTACGTAAGCATACGCTCTTCAGGTTCTCGCAATCTTCTCGGTGCTGACAACCGAACTTTTTGAACTCTCAATTAAAGGGAGTTCAAGTCACTCCCATTATCAATTAACGGCAGAAGCGGTCGAAAGCACTAGTCAGATCTGCTGCGATATCAGCTGCCGAACGATTCTCGATCTGATGGCGCTCGATGAAGTGAACGAGCTCGCCGTCCTTCATCAATGCGATCGAAGGGGACGACGGCGGATATGGCGCGAAATATTCGCGAGCCTTCGCCGTAGCTTCTTTGTCTTGACCGGCAAATACCGTATAAAGGTTATCCGGCACTACATCAAACTGAAGCGCTTCAGCAACGCCTGGACGGCATTGGCCAGCTGCGCAGCCGCACACGGAGTTAACAACGACGAGCGTCGTACCTTTGGCATTGTCGAAGCTTTCTTGCACTTCCTCTGGCGTACGGAGTTCCGTAATGCCGATACGCGTCAAATCGTCGCGCATTGGCTGCACCATATCCAGCATATATCTTTCGAAGGACATTGACATGTTCTTCACTCACCTTTCAATCATCATAATAGCCTCATTGTTACATGATTATAATTATTATAAACCTCATGGAAAATGAATGTAAAGCAAAAGCAGCCGAGTTTTCACCCGGCTGCCAGCCCTTGCGGAACAACCTCGCTCAGCGTGATTCGCTCCTTATTCGCACGTTTCGATCCAACTGCGCGGCTGCCTCACGAACTCGGTTCATCAACCGCATAACTTACATCTTTGTCTGGATGCTGAAACATACCTGCACCGGTCTGCGGATTGCCGCCCTCCTCGAATATCGCACGATTGTCCGAGGTGAGGAAACCTATATCCTTATAAGGGTGCACCCACTCGTCGCCGGACATGATCGCCGGATCCGTCTCCGTCGACCACTGCTCAAGCGGCGAATTAGCGGAAGCATACAAATGGTCGCCAATGACGACCCCATACCGATTGACGAATGCGCCTCTCGGCCCTCGCCCGCTGCGATAAGCAGGAAGGAAGTTGATCTCGTACGGATCAAGCTCAGGGTCGTCTCTCAGCGCATCCAGCGAATATTCATACTCTGCTCGATGATTATCGCTATTTCCTATATCGCGCATCATAATCGCCCGAGCTTAGGTGGATGGCCGATTCGGCCCATCCAGCTTTTTGTCGAAACCCAGCTCTCCAGCTTCTTTATTCGATGCCGAGTTGCGATTCGCAGGCGCCGATGCGTTTTTTTTATTCGATTTGTTACTCATCTGTCATCATCCTCCTTCCGTGCTGTATTATGCGCGCGGAGGGATGATTTTATCCTGCGAAATCCTCTTATTGGCCAGCCGCCGCTGCCGCTTCTGCCAAGCTCTCCTCGATGCGGAACATGACGATGAAGGTCGTACCCTCGCCTTCCTTCGACTCCACCACGATACTGCCGTGATGCTTCTCGACAATACTCAAGCAGACAGGCAGGCCAAGTCCGGTTCCCCTGGATTTAGTCGTGAAGAACGGTTCAAACAGCTTATCCATCTGCATCTGCGTAATGCCGATCCCTGTATCCTGTACGCGAAGCTCGACCACGCCTGAATAAGAACGTGTCGACAGCTTAAGACTGCCGCCGTCCTTCATCGCCTCGAGTCCATTGCGCGCAAGATTCAGAATAAGCTGCTTCATTTCTTTATCGTTAAGCCACAGCTCTGGCAAATTCGGCTGAGGGTTCCATTCAAGATGCAGGCCGCGCAAGTTCGCATCCGCCTGAATAAGCGGCACCGTCTCCGATACGATATCGTTAAGCGATGTAATCGCTTTGTCGATAAGACGATTTTGCGCCAATGAAAGAAAGTCGTTAATAATCATGTTCGCACGGTCAAGTTCATCCATAATGATGCGAAAATATTCATGCTGCGTATCGCCCGTTCGCTCCTTCATCAGCTGTACGAACCCGCGAATAACCGCCATCGGGTTGCGGATCTCATGCGTAATGCTCGCGGCCATCTGACCGACAAGACTAAGCCTGTCCATCCGTCCCAGCTCGTCGCGCAGCTTGCGAAGCTCGGTAATGTCATGCATGATAATCGCAGCTCCTGTAATGGAAGCCGGACCGACCAGCTCGTTGTCCCGTATGGAGAATGCCGTTTTTACGAGCACTTGTCCCTCGTTCTCCACGAGCTCCAGTGAGCTGCGCTCGCCCATGAGCGCCTTCCGCAGCATCGAGACGCACTGCCGATCACGTTCGGGATCGAACAAATCCGTGAACATGCGTCCTTTCATTTCAAACACGCTGCGTCGCTTGTTCGGATTCGGGAACTGTTCAAGCGACACCTCGTTCAAATGTGTAATTCGCCCTTCATGATCAACGAGGACGACGCCAAGCGTCATCTCATCAATAAATTGCTGAAGCTTCTGAACCTCTGTCCGGTACTTGTCCGACATTCGTCTATACTGCCGATGCAGAAGCTCATTCTCGCGCATATTCTCGATAATGAGAATCGAACACCATACCATCAAATACGACATCGCCGCCAAAACGATAAGCAACAGCTCTGCCTTTTGCAAGGACTCAGGAGCACTCGTCGTCACGTTAATCATCATCGTCGTGCTGAAGAACAGCTGCAGCACCGTAACGAGCGCTGCGCCGATCTTCTGTTTATCGATCCGCTTGGCAAGCTGGAACGGTCTGATCGACATCATCAGCAGCGGGCAGAATATAAGCAGAAGCAGCCCGAACGCTATCCACTGATTGCTAGTATCCAGCAGCGGCAGGCGCGAGACAATGTAAATGACGGTTAACGCCCCCATGCTCCAGAAGCCGCCATACAGCGACCCAACGACATAAGGAATTAGCCGCGCATCGAATTGGTAGCCAAATTGCGAGTGATGAGACAGCAGCATGCATAGGATCATCGACACAGCGCTAACGATACCGATCAGCATGTCTCTTGCTCTCGGGTGATGATGCGGACGGTCCCGCCACATTTGATAGGCAACGGCTGGTAGAATGGAAATGAATAATTGCAGAAGCATCGTTTTCCACATCATGGTTCCGGTCTCCTACCTCTCTCCAATACAAGGAGCTTGTGCTCCGCTTTGCTGCCAATCGTCCTAATAAAGGCCGTTCAAAAAGCCGAGTTGAAACCGAGACTTTTCGAACATGCACTAATACCACAAATTAAAACACAAATTGTTTATTTTTACTATACATGGACTGTTAAATTCCGACATGACCGATCGAAAATAGGCATAAAAAAAGCAGAAATCGAGTGATTTCTGCTTGTCGATCCATTGAACTTGTTAATTAGTCTATAGGATAGAATAATTCGTTAATTGTAATTAGTGTAAAAGCTCGCTTGCACGTTCACGCAGCCACGCTGTGATCCGCTCCATCGTCGCAATCCCTTCCGGGTCATGATACAGCTCATGGTAGCCGCCTTCGACCGGCATGAACGTGCTGGTGGCCGGATTGGCTTGCGAGAACAACTCGCGGCTCGCTTCGAATGACGTAATGCGATCCGCCGTGCCGTGCGCCAGCAGCAGCGGGATGCGAATCCGCCGAGCCTCTCGAATCGCCCATTCTCCGCTATCGGTCATTGCAACGAACATCGCTGCCGTTATGCTGCCGTGCGACCATTCATCCTTAGCAGGCGCTGGATTCGGATGTCCAGGCCGATATAGCGCACCGGATGCGAGACCCGCTTGTTGCGTGAAGGTAGGCCAGATGCGTCCTATCGCGCGCCCGATCTTCACCTTCCACTTCGGCGGCTGGAACGCCAGCCTCAGCCAAGGGCTCGACAGAACGAGCCCTGCGAGCTCCGCTTCGTGCCGAAGCGCATAATTGACAGCCACATTGCCGCCCATGCTGTGCCCGTATAAGAAGATCGGCAGCGAAGGATAACGACGACGCGCTTCCGCGATGACAGCGTCCACGTCGCGCGTCAGGTGCGTGATCGAAGGCGAATGTCCCCGCTTGCCCTCGGAGCGTCCATGCCCGCGCTGGTCGTAGACGAATACGACGAATCCCGCTTCATTGAGTGGCTGCACAATCGCAGCCTGCCGGCCGTGATGCTCGCCCATGCCATGGACGAGGCATACGACGCCTATCGGCGACTTCGGAGCCGGCCATTCCGCTGCATACAACTTCAGCCCGTCGACGGGGCTGGCAAGCGGCAGCGCAAGCGGCTGTCTCTTGCCGCTTCGTTCATTCGTGTTCGGAGTGTGAGTCATAACGAGCAGCCTCCACGTTACATTTTGATAACAATAGTTGAGCACGTTCGGCCTTCGAATGCAAGCGGTTTATCGCCCTTCTAAGTAGAATCTATGCGGAATACAGGAGCAGCAGTGCTAGGTTTTGCGAAGTCGCGGGTTTCCGATTACAATGAAGGTCATAGATTGCGGACGACACGGAGGCTTCGTACGAATGAAAGATTGCGACATTATTATCATCGGCGGCGGATCTGCAGGGCTTATGGCCGCTATCGCGGCCAGCGAGCACGGCGCGAAGGTTCTGCTGCTGGACAAAGGCGACAAGCTCGGACGCAAACTCGGCATATCCGGCGGCGGTCGCTGCAACGTAACGAACAATAAAGACATGGACGAGCTGATCAAGCATATCCCCGGCAATGGGCGGTTTCTATACAGCGCGCTGACGAGTTTCGGCAACAAGGACATTATCGCGTTCTTCGAACGACTCGGCATTCGACTGAAGGAAGAAGACAATGGACGCATGTTCCCTGTAACGGATAAAGCGAAGACGGTTGTCGATGCTCTCGTTAATCAGGTCGTTAAGCAAGGCGTGACCATTCGCGTCAACGCCCCTGTCGCGGAAGTTCTGTACGCCAATGGTGCCGTTGCAGGGGTGAAGCTGCGTTCTGGCGAGCGGATTTCAGCTAGGGCTGTCATCGTCGCTTCCGGCGGCAAATCCGTTCCGCATACAGGCTCGACAGGCGACGGTTATGCTTGGGCGGAACAAGGCGGCCACACGATAACTGAGTTGTTCCCGACGGAGGTGCCGATCGTCTCCAACGAGCCGTTCATCGTCTCGAAGGAGCTGCAAGGCGTCTCGCTGCGCGACGTCAGCCTGTCGGTATGGAATCCGAAGGGCAAGCGAATTATCGAGCATCGCGGCGATATGATATTCACCCACTTCGGCATCTCGGGTCCGATTGCGCTGCGCTGCAGTCAATTCGTCGTTAAGTCGCTCAAACAGTATGCGGTCGGCAACATTATACTGACGATTGACCTGCTGCCGGATCGAACGGCGGACGAAATCTACACCGAAACACTTAAACTTGCTGCTTCCGAATCGAAGAAAGCAATCAAGAACGTACTCCCCGGATACTTGCCGGACAAAATGATTCCGCTCCTCCTCGCGAAGGCCGAGCTCGACGAGCATCTAACGTACGACAACATTCCGAAGCAGCGCTGGCTCGAGTTCTCCCGCCTGGTCAAAGCATTCCCGCTGCGCGCATACGGTACGCGCTCGATCGAGGAAGCGTTCGTCACCGGCGGCGGCGTCCACCTGAAAGAAATCGATCCGAAGTCGATGGAATCGAAGATGACGAGCGGACTGTACTTCTGCGGCGAAGTGCTCGACATTCACGGCTACACCGGCGGCTACAACATAACAGCCGCCTTCTCCACCGGCTACGCCGCAGGCATGAGCGCGGCAGAGGCCGTCCGGTACTAGACCGCAACTGTTATATGCACGAGCAAAATGGCGACCATACTGTGCCCTGCCAGGGTGCAAGATGGTCGCCATTGTATTTCGTGCACAACGTCCCATTAATGGGCAGTGACAGATGCAGACGCTCGAACAAAGTGTGCAGACGCGCGAACGTACCTAGATACAGCACACCAACTTAGACATCTCGAACAAAAGTTGTGCTCAAAGGAGCTTTGGTTGTCCCATCAATGGGCGGTGACAGATGCACACGTTCGAACAAAGCATGCAGACGTGCGAACGTACCTAGATACAGCAAACCATCAGCTTTGCCGTAAGGCGGCAAGTGCGAGCACACGAACCAAAAGTTCAAAAATGCGTCCTTGTGAGGAGTCCAGAGGTAAAGGTTTCCGTAAGGAAACCACATCGGGAGCATACGCACACGACCTTTGGGGCCCTCCCTTGCAGGGAGGGTTTGGGTGGGTAGAAAAATTGGTTTCAATGGGGGTCCAGGGGCAGCGCCCCCTGGACTCCTCTCTGCTAGGGAGGATTTAGGCGGGTTGCCTACGTATGTACGTCTCCCGACATGAAGTTATACGAGCCATCGTCAGGACGGAAACTCGTCTCCTCCCCGTCCTCGTCGCGATTGCTCAGACCCGCATCCTCATCGACAATATCATCGCCTGACCCTGAGGCGTATGTATCTGTCCAATCTTCATTGACCGTATGGGCCGGAATTGGAATGCTGTCTATACCGTAGGCAAGCCCTGTCACGGCAACCGGATCAAGCGGCTTCTGATCCATGAGCTCCCCTCCGTGAGACATGGCGATTTCCAGCGCTGATGTCAGATCGCTGCCATCCATATGAATATGCAGCTTGCCCCCCTCATGCACGACTGGTTCGTAGCCAAGCTCACGCAATGTCGCGCTTGCATCCTCTGCACTGCTGTCATCGGCGAACTGGAACAAGATTGCCGAGCCTTCCGTTTTGTCCATTGCTTACTATTCCCCTTCCACATTCGCAGCTTATTTGCTCACCGTTACATTTCCCATCCGCAACCATTTTTAACCGTAAATTGTACTTCTGGACACATCAACTAACCAAAAGATCGATTCTCCTACGTATAATGTTACAAATAATTATACACATATGTCATGTTCTATAACATGGATCATGTTACAATGAAAACAAGTCAATACAATCCGGTTTCGAGTCAAATATTCTAACGTTTGAGAGGTGCCTATACATGTACGATGTGTTTACGTTTAGTCCCGATTCTATCCTCATTGTTGATGCTTCGATGGATTTAATCCGCATTACGGATATGAACGATGCCTTCTGCGAATGGAGCGGTTATCGCAAAGACAACCTGCTTGGCACTAATCCTTCGCAGTTGATCGAGACCGAGCAAGGCGGCAGCCCATTAGATCGGCTTGAGAAATTGTCACAATCGATATCGACTGCCTCGCCGTTTTATTGCAAATTCCGTTCACGCAACGGCATCGTGTTTGATATTCGACTAGAGGTATTGCGGATCGGCCAATCCGATACACCGCTGAAACGGTATGCAATCGTGCTGCATGATGTGACCGAGCAGCGCTGGATCGATTCCATCATTCGCGAGGAGAAAGCCGTCGGCGCAGCTATCCTGACTAGAGAGCATGCCATTCAATGGGTAAACAGCTATGTGACCCCTGTTCGGTATGAACAGTCGACATTCATTAATCAGCCGTTTCAACAATATGTAAGCATGAATGACCGCCGCCATGTGAAGCGTTCGCTTGATTATGCTTCTGCGAACCGCACACCGCAGCCGTGCTCCTTCAGTCTCATTCATGACGATGAAGCCTATCTCGCACGTGCGATATTCATGTCGTTCCAACGTTGGAACGGTTCTGTTCGCAGCCATGCGGTTGTGATGCTTCAGATGGAGCCGCTGCATACGGACGTCGATTCTTCTGCTAAGCTCAGACTGCTCATGACAGCGAAGAACATTTCCGTTACCGAGCTTGCACGTTCGACGCATATTTCACTGACGACCATCTCGAAGATCCGTAACGGCAAAATTAAGAAGCCGAAAAGAATGACCGCCGAATTGATCGCGAGCCAGTTGGGCGTTGTGCCTGAAGCGATCTGGGGCGCGTACCATGTCGGGTACGGCGGCTTTTAGCTCGAAATCGGACTAAGTCTGTCATTAGATTTTGCAGTCAGGTTGTTAAAATGAAACGCCGTCTTCGTAAATTTTATTGCTATACCGATCATAAATAACCCCTCTTAATTCAGAGGGGTTATTGCTGTAGTTTACATTCTCAGGCCATAACCGAGAACTTCTCCAGTATCGCCATCGACATAAACGACAATCGGTCCTAAAAGCGCATCCTTGTTCGTTTTGAAAGTCACCTTGTACAATTGCTCCGCTTTCGGTGGTTCTCCGCCACCTTTTACAATGGGCATCTCACTTAATCCTGCCTCTTGCACTTCCGCAGATTCTGGCGAAAGGTCGTTCCACGCCGCTTCGCGCACAGCCGACGAAATTTCGTTTATTTCGGAGCCAGAAGAACCATCGGCAATTCCCTCTATTGCTGCTTGGAAGTAATAAGTTGCCTGCGCCGCCACTCCATTTCCGTCTACGCCCCATCTCGCATCTATTGCATAAAATCGCGGTCCTCCCCTAGAGGAAATCGTCCAAAGAGCAAACGAACCACTGTCCAATTTTCGTTCGGATATGTAAGCACCACTGTTAGGGTCAAATTCCCTAATGTATATCTCTGACGGGTTCGGCTTGTAATCAAAAACCACTTTGACCTTGGCATCTGCAGCAAGGGGTACTGGCTTATAATCCTTGAGCAGCTCCATCGGCCCCGCCTTATCGACGTCGGACTTCCACGAGTGCGAACCCAACACAACCGGGAGTTCAATCTCGCCCGATTTCAACGTCGGTAACGGAGGAGTTTCGCCTCTGACTGCAGGAAGTTCCTCAACATCGGATTTTGCACACCCGACCGACCCTAACATCACCAATAAAAAAATAATACACATCAAATTTTTGTTCAATTCATTCCCCCCATAAACTCAATTAATTACCTTAGTATCGACGTAACAATCAAATGAATTGTTTCTGACGGACCCGCAGGTAAGTAGTGGATATTGATTTATGATGCGTTCCGCTTGGAACAACGTTTCTTTCATTGCCCCAAATAAGTGCTGCTATTCCTTCCCGGCAGGCGTACTAACAGTCCCCCATAGGAGCCAATTTCAGAAACCAGCGAAATACAAAAACCGCCTCGTTCATCACATTCATAGTGACGAACGAGGCGGTTTATTCGTTATGCGTACTAGTTGCGGAATGCTGCAAGCGCTTGGTTCAGACCACGAGTCTGCTCATACACTTGCTGATAGATGCGGAACAGACCAGCATACGTCTCAACCGCTTCGGCGTTCGGCTCATAGGATGCGCCGCGCTTCACGAATTGGTCTGCGCATGCGTCGAGGCTTGGGAACCAGCCGCAGCCATAAGCTGCGAGCATCGCTGCGCCAAGACCAGGACCTTGCTCGTTCTCCAGCGCAACGACCGTTGCGTTGAAGATGTCTGCTTGCATTTGCAGCCATACAGGGTTCTGTGCGCCGCCGCCGATCGAGATAACCGTCTCGATCTTCTTGCCAGCCTTGCGGAACAGGTCAACGGACTCGTTAAGCGAGAACGTAATGCCTTCCATAACCGCACGTGCAAAATCAATACGACGGTGCGAACCGTCTACACCGATGAAGCTCGCGCGAATTTGCGCGTCCGCATGCGGCGTACGCTCGCCAACGAGGTAAGGCGTGAACAGCAGTCCGCCTGCGCCTGGCTTCACTTCGCCAACGCCTTCGAGCATTTGATTGAACGATTCGCCTGCAGCGAACGTGTTCTTGAACCAGCTCAGGCTGTAGCCCGCTGCCAATGTAACGCCCATTGCGTAGAACGCATTTTCTTTACCGTGGTTGAAGAAGTGCACTTTGCCTGCGAAGTCAGCGTCCTTGTCATTCTCGTAGTTCAGAATAACGCCGGATGTGCCGATGCTCGACAGGGTCAAGCCTTCGGACAGAATGCCTGCGCCGATTGCACCGCATGCATTGTCAGCGCCGCCTGCGAATACCTTCACCGAAGCTTCCAGTCCTGCGCGCTCAGCTACTGCAGGAAGCAGCGTGCCGACAAGACCATGCGACTCAACAAGCGCTGGACAGAACGATGCTGGCAGACCGAATGCAGCAAGCACATCGCTGCTCCATTGTTTGCCCGCGACGTCCAGCAGCAGCGTGCCTGCAGCGTCGGAGTAGTCCATGTGCAGCTCGCCTGTCAGGCGATATCGCACATAGTCCTTCGGCAGCACGAACAGCTTCGCTTGCTCGAATGCTTGCGGCTCGTTCTGACGAACCCACAGAATCTTAGGCAGCGTGAAGCCTTCCAGCGCCGGGTTGCGCGTAATGCCGAGCAGCTTGTCGCCAAGCGTACGCTCGATCTCGCGGCATTGTGCCGTCGTGCGCGTGTCGTTCCACAGAATCGCGTTGCGAACCGGAATGCCTTCGCCGTCCAACAGCACAAGACCGTGCATTTGGCCCGAGAAGCTCATGCCTTCGATGTCCGCAGCGTTGATGCCAGCTGTACCGGACAACTCCTTCAACGCTTCAATTGTTGCTTCCACCCAGTCATCAGGCTTCTGCTCGCTCCAACCGGAATGCTCGTGGAACAGCGGGTATGCGCGCGAAGCTTCGCCGCGTACGACGCCTTCCTTATCGATCAGAAGCGCTTTAACGGCGCTTGTTCCTAGGTCGATACCAATTACATAACTCATCGTCCGTTATTCTCCCTTTTCGTTCAAAAAAGCCAGCAATTATGCTGACTTTTTTGAACTTGCATATTTGTTAATGCGATAAGCTCGCTAGTTATTAAACGCTGAAGATTACTTCGCTAAGCAGCAGGCGGAGACGCTCTTGACGGCCCGACTTGTTAACGATTGGGTTGTTTTGCAGCGCGTATTGCTCCAGGGAAGCAAGCGTTGCTTTACCGGATACGATGTCAGCACCGATGCCGGATTTGAAGCTTGCATAGCGGTCTTCCACTACGCTGTCGAGGACTTTGTTCTCGATCAGTTTAGCAGCTGCTTTCAGGCCCCAAGCGAAGCTGTCCATACCTGCGATGTGAGCGAGGAAGAGGTCTTCCAGCTCGAACGAACCGCGGCGAACTTTCGCGTCGAAGTTTACGCCGCCACGGCCCAGGCCGCCAGCTTTGAGAACTTCATACATCGTAAGCGTCGTGGAGTACAGGTCCGTAGGGAACTCGTCCGTATCCCAACCGAGAAGCATGTCGCCTTGGTTCGCGTCGAGCGAGCCGAGCATGCCGTTGATTGCAGCAACGCGGATCTCGTGCTCGAACGTGTGGCCAGCCAGCGTAGCATGGTTAGCTTCAAGGTTCAGCTTGAAGTGCTCTTGCAGGCCATAGCTTTGCAGGAACGAAATCGTCGTTGCAGCGTCGAAATCGTATTGGTGTTTAGTTGGCTCTTTCGGCTTAGGCTCGATCAAGAATTGTGCATCGAAGCCGATTTCTTTCGCGTATGCGATCGACATTTGGTACAGGCGAGCGAGGTTGTCAAGCTCAAGCTTCATGTCCGTGTTCAGAAGCGTTTCGTAGCCTTCGCGGCCGCCCCAGAATACGTAGTTTTCAGCGCCGAGCTCTTTACCTACTTCAAGGCCTTTCTTCACTTGCGCTGCAGCGTATGCGTATACGTCAGCGTTGACCGCAGTGCCTGCGCCGAACACGAAGCGCGGGTTCGTGAACATGTTTTGCGTGTTCCAGAGCAGTTTTCTGCCGGACGCTTTTTGGCCGTCTTTCAGCATTGCAACGATGATGTCAAGGTTTTTGTTCGTTTCTTGCAGCGTAGCGCCTTCTGGTGCGATATCGCGGTCATGGAAGCAGTAGTAAGGAATGTTCAGCTTCTCCATGAATTCGAAGTTTGCTTCAACGCGTGCTTTTGCTTTATCGAGAGCGCTCAGGCTATCCCATGCGCGTACAGCCGTGCCAGCGCCGAATGGATCCGCGCCTTCTGCTGTGAAAGTGTGCCAGTATGCCACTGCATAACGCAGGTGCTCTTCCATCGTTTTGCCGAATACGACTTCGGATGGATTGTAGTGTTTGAATGCAAGTGCATTGTCGGAGCCTTTGCCCTCGAACTTGATTGTTGGAATGTTAGCGAAATAGGACATCGTTAACGTAATCCTCCTTCAAAATGTAAGATGCATGATTGCCATGCGTTATTGGTTGAAAGCGTTCTTGCTTGTGTCTAACGACAGCATACCACTTCAGAACTTGGTTTGTCTATTAAACAAACTAAGTTTTTTAAAGTTTTTTTCGCGCCTTTTGCGCCCTACCGTATTATGGCTTGGTGCGATGTAATTATTCTGCGTTCCAGCTTGCTGAAAGAGTTCTAATTGCCTTAATTATCCGCTCCATAGCCACTTGCTCGTGACTCGCAGCTTGGCGGGAGCGGTGACTAGAATGTTTCTGACGACTTTAAGTCACTCTCACAGACCGCTCCATTGTATTTCGTGCAACAGGAATGGTTCATTCGGCCCGTGCCGGATAGCTCTGTTGTATTTTATACAATAGGGATCAGCAGTATCAGGGAAATTGGTGTTCAAACAAACTTCGGCGGCTAGTTCTGTTGCACAAAATACAATCAAGCAGCTATAAGATCGGAGCATCTAATCATTCTGTTGTACGAAATACAATGGCGATTTGCTCGATGCCGCGCAGTATGTACGCAAAATAAAAAGCGACTCCATAGGAGTCGCTCAGATTGTAGAGAAACCCACGTTTTTTTTCAAAACGCTGGGTTTCTCTTTGTGTTTAATCG
>NZ_BTCK01000073.1:0-22272 GCF_033239625.1 Paenibacillus sp. CCS19 | reverse complement strand
CCACCCAAACCCTCCCTGCTAGGGAGGGCCCCAAAGGGCTTGTGCCCTCTGGACTCCTCACAAAGACGCAGCTTTGACCGCTTGGGAACGTGCGCCCGCACTTGCCGCGACTGCGCGGCAAAGCTAATTGTTCGCTGTATCTAGGTACGATCAGTCGTCCGCACACCTCATTCGTACGTGCCCACCTGTCTCCGCCCATTAATGGTACTAAGATGAGAGGATTCTACGGGACTTTGCCCCTATGTACCCCGTTGATTTCTTTCAGTTGAGGATTCCAAGGGCTGCTCGGAGGTTCAAGCCCCCGCGGCGAGACAACAATTGAGTAAGTGGCAACCTGCTGGGAGCAGCGTGCCCCGTTAGGGCACAACTTTTGTTCGATGCTTATGAGTTGCTTAAGTGAGTTGCTCCGTGCTGGGGCTTTTATTTAAGTTATTGACCGACCTACTCCGCCTCCATTGCATTTCGTGCAAATGGGGATGGCTTATTGCAGCCATCCTGAACGGTCACGTTGTATTTCGTGCAATAGGAAGCGGATGTTTTAATGGGATCTCCCCTCTAACAGGCTTTCACCAGCTGTTTCTGTTGTACGAATTACAATCAAACTACTGTATAACCCAACCACAACAGCTTTCTGTTGTACGAAGTACAATGGTGGCAATCCGATGAGGAACAACCAACGAATCTCCTTCCTCACAATAGGTACTAGATGAGTACTATTAGATGGAAAGAAGCAATCTAGAGCAGTTGATCATGGATTCCCCCTTACTCCAAAATAAAAAGCCGCCACAAAAGTCATTGTTACGACTTTTGTGGCGGCTTTATTGATCGAGCGTAACGCTTGCTGTAAAGTGCGATGTTGCTGCCTTTAACGGACTACAGAAGCGTTATTAGTCGTTTCTCACAGGTGCCGCACGCTAACGGACCACAGAGGCGCTATCTGCCGATTTTCGAGTTGCAACGATACTTTGGGGCGCCAATAGTGTCAACTGAGTCCGTTAGAACTGAGGAATCAACAATAATCGTATAATAGCGTCGTTTCAGTCCGTTACACTTTCGCCACCGTCCCCCCTTCGCATCATAGGTTCCGACAACCAATAACCAGCCCACCTCACTCACCTCATCCTACAATCCGCTGTAATCGATCTCCTCCATCAGCTTATCGGTTATGGGGATGATATTCTCATCCTCGACGCGGAAGTGTTCGGTAATGATCATCAGCACTTGCTGGAGCAGACGGAGCGCCTCTTCCGAAGCCGCTCCATCCGCTGTCGCTTGGAGGTACGATTCATAGAATTGGACGGCGATGCTGCCGTCCTGCTCTAGCACGGCGACGGGCCCGATCGGGCCGCCGCATATGGCCGATCGGGCCAGCGGGAAGATCGTCTGCTGCTCGCAGTAAAGATGCTTCTGCCAATCTTGCATGAACGAGATGAACAGCTCCCTCACTTCGCGATGGTGATCGTCCCAAGCCGAATAATCATAATTGCCTGGATGCCAGCTTACCAGCATGCCCAGCTCCCTTAATCGGATGGAGAGTGCCTGATGCTCCTCTTTCCATTGATCATAAGTGAGGTACAGGTCGAGCAGCGGGGAATACGTTCGCTCCATCACACTTCGTCCTCCTCGAATGCTTCCCTTTATTTCAGATCAATCGTTCCGCCGCCGGCTGCAGCATCCTTGCGATGAATGAGTTTGTTCCAATACTTGCCGATGAGCGGCAGAAGATAAGCGTCAAGTCCGAAACGTCCCGCATTTGCGCCAGCCGTGAAGACAAGGAAACCAATGACCATCAGCCAAGGGTTCGTGCTTACTGTACCCGCCAGCAGGAACAACGTGTTGAGCATCAGACCGAAGAATCCAGCGAACAGCGTAAGGCCGCCAACGATAAGTCCAAGCCCGATCATGAATTCGCCGACCGGGATCATAAAGTTAATGAGCTTCACATTCGGCAGTGCAAAATGTTCAATGAAATACGTGTAATTCGGATACAGCAGCTCACCTGTCGTTTTGTCCGCCATCGGCGTTTCGACCGCTTTCTTCAGGAAGCCTGTCGCATCGAAGCCGCCCGTCATCTTGTGCCAGCCTGGCTCCAGCCATTTCCAACCCAGATAAATTCTCAACAACGTTACAATGGCTGCCGCCCACACATTGGTTTTGTACCATTTCATCGCCATGATCGGTCATCTCCTCTCGATTTAACCAGCGTTTCATTATTTGTGAAAACAATCACATACCTGTCTAAAAAAGTGCCCGTCTGCGGAAACTGCTGCTTCCAACTCGTAGACGGGCGTTCCGACGTATGAAACCGATCCTATTGTACGATCAGTTTGCCCGTCATCTTCGCATGGCCGCCTCCGCACATGATCGAGCAATGGAACTCGAACTCGCCAGCTTGGTCCGCCACGAACGTTACCGTCTCGTTGCCTTTGATCTCTTTATTGTAGCCCGATACTTCGATGCCGTGATTGCCTTGGCTGTTCTTCAGCGTAATGCTTACGGTATCGCCCTTGTTGACTTTAATTTCGGTCTGATCGAATTCGAAGTTCTTCGCGTCGATCGTGATCGCCTTCGTAGCGACCGTTCCTTCAGATGCTGCAGTGGAAGAGGAAGCTTGTGCAGCATCCTTCGTATCTTTGTCGCTGCCCCCGCCGCAGCCAGTCATCATCAATGCAATACTCAGCACGATGCCGAGTGTTCCTAACCATTTCTTCATTGCCCTTTCCTCCTTTGTTTCGGTTACAGGTTCATCATAATCTCTTCCGGCGGTTTATTATGTGATTTCCATCACAGATTCGGGGATTACACAATTTTGACAAAATTCGATCGACTCCCCTACCCGTCAGTGTGATTGATATCACGAAAATAGTGGGAATTCGCATTCCTAAATCAGGTAGTTCCCCGATTACGGACGTTCATCGCTGCCTTAAGATGAAAGTATAAGATGTATAGAAGGGTGCGGATCTATTATGAACAATGCGGCGATTAAACATAAACAACCTATCGTTGAACGGACGGAAAGTCCGCTTCGCATGGATCGCTTCTTTACGAGAGAACAGTTCACACGTCTAGAGGAACTCATGTATCCGCGACGCGCTGAAGCCGGACACTATCTCTTCTGGGAGGGCGAGCCAACCGGCAAGCTCTACTATATCCATTCGGGCAAGGTGAAGCTCCGCAAGTCGACGGAGGAAGGCAAAGATTTTATTTTATCGATATTGCAGGCGGGCGACATTGTGTTCGAACCAGAGGACGGCATGCGGACCGTTCACAGCTTCAGCGCAGAGGTGATGGAAGAAGCGGAGCTTGGCGTCATCCAATGGAGCGATCTGGAGATTCTGCTCTATCGCCATGGCGACCTCGCCGTGCGGTTTCTGAACTGGGTTGGGCTGATGCACCGCGTGACGGATTCGAAATTCCGCGATCTGCTGCTCTTCGGCAAACCTGGCGCACTCGCATCGACGCTCATAAGGCTGACGAATACGTATGGCGCGCCTTGCGCGGACGGCATTCTCATTACGCTGAAGTTGACGAATACCGAGCTTGCCGATTTCATCGGCACAACCCGCGAGAGCGTCAATCGGATGCTCAATGGACTGAAGGACGAAGGGACGATTGATATTCGCAAAGGCCGAATCGTCGTTCTCAATCTGAATGCCCTGCGGCAAATATGCCGTTGCCCGGAATGCCCAGGCTGCCCGAAAGAAGTGTGCCGGATCTAACAGCTATCATGACTATCTAGCACAAAAAGGCTATCCAGCACCGCTGCCGATATCGGTCACGGCATACGCTGGATAGCTTTATTCCATTTACCTTTAGACACAGTGCATGATAAATTAGCGATCAGCGGCTGCCCGGGCTCTGCGCTTCATAGAAGCGGCTGCAAGCATAAGAATACCCGCCAGCATATAAATGACAATCATTGCTCCTGTTCCAATCGGCGCCGTCTCCGCACCAAGGAAATCGAAGTATGGCATTCGATTAAACGGTCCGATATACCATACGATCATGTACAGCACCTCGAATGTTCGGTTCGTTCCCGTCAGCGCCCCGCACGCTAGCGCCATGCTCGGGACGAGCAGCGCTGCCGCAGCGCCGTAAGCCAAGTGGATATAATCCTCCTCTAAAGCAAGGCGAATGAACATGCCGAGAGTCGCCCATAACGACGCTCCGAGCCCTGCCAGCCATACGGCTGACAACTGACGGGCAACGATTCGAGGGCTCGTCTGAATCAAATATTGCGTGTGATGGCGCGCCTCCTTGCTGCCCATTCCCGACCATGCCAGGAGCGGCCAGATCCAAGCCACTGGCCAGATCATATAGGCGATCGATGTCTCAGAGGGCAGCAGCAGACCAAGCACCGAAAGTCCCGTCGCGACTGCGAACCAGATCATCCGCGTTCCTTTCATCATCAATCGCCATTCCGCGAGGACTAATGGTAGAAGTGCATTCCTTATCGGTGCAATCGTTAGCTGAGATGCCCGCAAACTCGGCGTACGGTGAGACAACCCGCCCGAGGTAATCGTTTCGTTATCGGCTTCGTTTCCATACCGTTCTGCAATCTTCGTGCCGCGACTCTTACGGCGCTGCTTGTTGGATCGATAACTCGCTTCCCTACTTCCCCCGTCCTGAAAGCCGCGAAACAACACAGCCGCCAACAGCACAACGACTAGCGCGACCGGGTACGACTTCATCTGCGAGACTATAATCGTGCCGCTCCATGTTATGCCATGCCACACGAACAGCTCAATCGGCTGGTCCGGCTGCAGGAACCCGATACCGTAAGAGCCAGTGAAACCAGGCCGTTGCGCGGCAAGCTCCTGCAGCATATCGGCTGTTGGAACGGATATGCCGATCGCCATTCGGCCAGCTGTCATCACGAACAACAGATACAATGCGAAGTACAGCACATTACCGATACCGCCTTGCAGGAAACGCCTCGTCTCGAATAATACGGCCACTGCTGCCACAACGGCTATAATCGGCAATACGAGGAAGAAGAACGGGGACAATAACGGCCAAAGTTCTATCTGTCGAACCTCGCCGCGAATCCATTGCATGAAGAGGGCGACGATCGCGATGACGGCCACCATCATGGACAGCACTGTGAAGTTGCTGAGCGTTTTGCCGGTCAAATAATGCAGCTTCCGTACCGATGTTGACGCGATGATTTGCCCCACTCGTGTCTTGTCATCTCGCGCAATGCTGTTCTTCACCAAATAAAAGCCGAGCAGCGGCAGGAACATAATCGTCGACATCGCCACAGACGCTCCCACCCAAGCCGAGTTATACACTCCGCGGATCGATTCCCCAAGATGAAGCGTCATGTAGCCGGCTTCCAGCGGTGGAACAAAGAAATATGCAAGGAACACCGTTAGCCCTAAGATGACAAGAAACGAAAACTGTCTAACCCGGTCCAGCAGATCCGCCCTCGCAATATGGTAGATCGTTCGAAAGGTCCTCATCTCCGATCAAGCACCTTCCCTTGCTGCCTTGACGTACAGATAAGCATCCTCAAGACTTGGCGCAAGCTCTGTCGCTCGCGGATGCGGGCATACATCGGAAACGACGCGAAGCTGTAGCCCTTCCTCACGACGGACAGTGCCGCTGATCGTCCAATTGGCGCGGGCCTCCTGAAGCTGCTGGTCAGGAATGACAACCGACCATACTTTCCCCTGCGCGCGGCGCAAAATAACAGCCGGATCTGCATTGACGAGCAGCTCGCCTCGTGACAGCACAGCAATCCGATCAGCGGTCGCTTCAATATCCGATACGATATGCGTAGAGAATATAACGATCCGCTCCCCCGACAGATCAGTCAGCAGACTCCGAAACCGCATCCGTTCCTCGGGATCAAGCCCAACCGTTGGCTCATCAATAATAAGCAGCCGCGGATCATTAAGCAGCGCCTGTGCGATTCCGAGACGCTGACGCATGCCGCCCGAATAGGTGCCAACGGGACTCTTCCATACTTGATGAAGATTAAGCAGCTCCAGCAGCTCCATAATCCGTGCCCGAACCTTATGCCCGCCTAACCCCTTCAACGCTGCTGCATATTCCAGAAACTCCACAGCATTCAAGTTCGGATATACCCCGAAGTCCTGCGGCAAATAGCCGAGCACCCGTCGCAATTCGTCGGGCTTCCTACGAATATCCACCCCATCCCAGCGCACCGTTCCTTCGGTCGGCTGCGAGATCGTCGCCAGAATGCGCATCAATGACGACTTCCCCGCTCCGTTCGGTCCAAGAAGGCCGATGATGCCTGTTGTAACTTGTAGATTGATAGCCTTGAGCGCCCATTTCTCCCGTGCGTACTGTTTGCTAACCTGATTGATTTCCAGCATTGTTTACTTCCTCCTCGACGTCACCATTCCATTCATAGGTTCATTGTAGTCAATGGAAGTAAACACCAGGTTAACGGCACCCTACATCGCGCTTAACAATGATGCGGCAGCGTGATCGTTATGGAGGTGCCTTCGGTCAATCTGCTCAAAACGTTGATTGTGCCCCCATGAGCTTCTATGATTTGCTTCGCAATCGCCATACCAAGTCCGGTTCCATCCGAATGCCGTTCAGTCGTCGTTCCGCGATAATATTTGTTAAACAGCTGATCCAGATCGGTTTGATCCATCCCTGCACCGTTATCTGTAATTACGATCCGGAATGAAGCTTCTTCCAAACGAAGCGTAGTGTGAACCTGTGTGCCTATTGGGTTATGGACAACAGCGTTCATTATTAAGTTGAGTAGTGCGCGCTGCAGCAGCTTGCGATCTACGCGAACGGGCAGTGATTCCGAATCGCTATCGAAAGCAAGCGTATGAGCCGCTGCACGCGGGTCGTTCGAAACGTCCGCTACGATGCGGCGGACGAATTCAACCGCATCCACAGCATCCTCATGAATCGGGAACGACGACTGTCCCTCTAACCGGAACGATAAATTCAAGTCGCCGATCAGCTCCTCCATGTGAACCGCTTTCTGCTGAATCTCGGTCATGAAACGAACCTGCTCCTCTTGGGTCCATTCATATTGAGGAGACAGCAGCATCGTGGAGTATCCCTTCAAATAGGTAAGCGGCGTTTTCAAATCGTGAGAGATGCCCGCGATCCATTCCTTCTGCATCGTATCGAGCCGCTGACGTTCCAGTCTGCTTGATTCAAGCGCATCCGACAACGAGTGAAGCTGCAGCACGAGCTCCTTAAACAGCCGAAAGGGAAGCTTCAGCTTATGCCTGCGCCTCGAATACAGCTTGCGATACGCAGCAGGTTCATCATAAATGCCGTTTGATAGACGGTTAATGGATTTAATAACATAGAAGATTGGTAGCCCCATGAACCAGCCGAATGCCACGACGAACAGCACAATCGTGCTCGCCGTGCAAATCAGTACAATCATGTCCTGCGTATCGCCATCCTGCGGATAAAGCAGTTCGATAACAACGGCTAATTGAGCGGAAATAAACAGTGCGAGCAACAAAATGCCGACACCTAAGGCACCTGCGAGTCGGAGAAGCAGCTTTAGGTTAGACATCGGGGTCAACATCTTTCTTCGGGGGAATAAACTTATAGCCAATGCCGCGGATATTCACGATAATGCGTGGATCTGACGGGTCCATCTCGATTCGGCGACGCAATCTTGAAATATGAATGACGACTGTCTTCTCATCCCCCATCAGCGCCGTTCCCCATACCTGATCGTACAGCTGGAGTGCCGTGAATACTTGATTCGGATGCTCGCACAGATACGTCAGCAGCTCGAATTCCTTCGCCGGACACGCAACCTCTATCCCATCAACAAGAAGCTGCGCAGCTCCCTTGTTCAACGACAATCTGCCGTACTGCAGCAGCTCCGTCTTCGAAGTTGACGCTTGGCTGTACAGATGATGCCGCCTCAACTGTGCCTTCACGCGAGCCACGAGCTCGAGTGGATTGAACGGCTTTGTGATATAGTCATCACCGCCGAAGCCAAGCCCCATCACCTTATCCAGATCACCCGATCGCGCCGACACGAACAGGATGGGGACTTTCGTCAACTGCCGCAGCTGCTGACACAGCTCGAATCCGTTCCTATCAGGCAGCATCACATCGAGCACGATGAGCTCGAACGACATCGTTTGTGCGAGACGCAGTGCCTTCCCGGCCGTAGTGGCCGTCGTTATTCGCTGATAACCTTCCTTACGGAGCAGCGTCTCTACCATGACCAGTAGCCCCTGCTCGTCATCCACCAACAAAATCCGATCATCCATCGTTTCTATCACCTGCTAATCTATGAATGGTTTACGAGTCTACCGCTTGGTACACACCTCCCAAAAATGTAAACGAAGTTCCATCATCTGTAAACAACGAATACATGCCTTGCAATGTAAAAAAGCCAGCCGCCCATTCACTCTGGCAGCTGGCTGAACTAGGCGAAGCGTTAGTTAAACAACGACGAAGCCAACACCACCGCCGCCAGGAAAATGAGCTGCAGCAGCGTTCGGACCGGCAGCGATGGAACGGCCCGCCCGCCAAGCGTCAGCTTATGGCGCGCTGCGTATACATTGGCTGGGAACATCGCGATGAACAGCAGAACGAGCCCAATCGCGGCATAAAGCGAGAGCGCAGGAATCATGATGCCGATCGCTCCTGCAATTTCGAGATAGCCGGTTATCGTAACGATTCGACCAGGCTTCGGAAAGGATGGCGGAACCATCCGAACAAGATCCTTGCGCTTCGCGCCCCAATGAGCGGAGGCTGTTAGCAGCAGCATGAAGGCGACCGCCGCCTGGAGCGAGGTATGCCATTCATCGAAGTAGGAGCCTCCCGCAAGCCCAATCAAACGAAACACCGCCCACGACACGATCAACGCAATTAACGGAATCATTGCGATCCCCTCCCTATCGCTGATGCTTCCATCATACACAGCGATAGGAGCGGAGAATGTCGGTTTGAAGGAGCGAGCAGCATTTTAACAATGTACCGCACCCTCCCCGATTTTCAGCTATTTGGCCGAACGCGCACGGAACATCAAGAACACCAGATAAGGCGCGCCGATGAGCGCTACCATAATGCCTGACGGAATTTCACGCGGCGATAAAACCATGCGGCCAGCCCAATCTCCTGCTACAAGAAGTATCGCACCAATCAGACAGGACAGCAGCAGCACACGTCGGTGATTCGACCCGATGAGCATTCGCGCTGCATGCGGGGCCAGCAGACCGATGAAGCCCACCGCGCCAACAGCCGCAACAGCTGTAGATGCGAGCAACACCGACAACAAAGCGACAAGCAGTCTCGTTCTTCGCACGGACATGCCCAGCCCGGTCGAGCTCTCATCGTTGAACGTGAGCAGATCGACGCGGCGGCCGAGCCACCAAGCAATCGGGAGCAAAATAATAACGAACGGCAGCACGCGCCAGAAATCCGGCCATCCGCGTGCATACGTGCTGCCCGCCAGCCAAGCGAGCGCAGGCGCCAGCGTCAGCTTCGCATAAACGACAAAGATGTTGATCAGTGCGCTGCCTGAAGCAGCCACGGCAATCCCGACCAGCGTCAAGACGGTCGGATTAAGTCCTCTGCGCCACGCAGCCGAATAGACGATGACGGCTGCGGCAATTCCGCCTATGAACGCTCCGACGGGAACCCAGCCCACAGGCAGATGAGGGAATGCGACCAAGAGCAGCATCGCGCCTACCCCTGCCCCGCTAGATACCCCAACGATCTGCGGATCGGCGAGCGGATTGCGTACCGCGCTCTGCATCAGACTGCCGCTTGCCGCAAGCGCAACGCCAACGACCGCTGCGGTCAACAGTCGAGGCAGCCGCAGATCGAGCACGATCTTTTCATGCAGCGCTGTACCATTTCCGAGCAAAGTCGTGATCACTTCGCTAACAGACAGCCGCAGCGTACCGCTCATCAAAGCTGCAATGCAGATGGCTAGGAGCGCTGCGGTACAAACAATGACAAGCGGCACATAAGGCAGCCGTCTGCCAAGCGTACCTACATGCATCGAAGTTCGGCCCTCTATTGACCCGCCGGTAGAATGCTTCGATGCCTTAAGCGCCAGCCAAATAATCCAAGGCGCACCGATGAATGCGGTCACCGCGCCAGCGGGGAGTTCGCCGACTGCGCTGGCTGCGAAGCCGCGGGCGATCGTATCCGCGCCGACGAGAATCGCAGCCCCCCAGACGGCGCTGACTGGCAGCAGCCAGATGTGTAGTCTCATGCCGGACAGCTTCACGATATGCGGGGCCAGCAGCCCGATAAACCCGATCGGCCCAACGATGCTGACGCTAACGCAGGCAAGCACGATGCCCGCTCCCATCGCATACATGCGGATGGCCGATGAATTTTGTCCCAGCGATTGCGCGCTCTCATCGCCGAATGCCAGCAGATCAAGATGACGAACCGCGAATAATACAGCGACGAGACCTACCGCAATCCACGGCCAAGCGAAGTTGACGCCGCTCCAATCGTTCTGGTTCAAGGAGCCGGAGCCCCAGAGGAACAACCCTTGCGTATCCTGCTCGAACAACATCATCAACGCGCTTGTAATCGACGAGAGGACAAGCGTTACAATCATACCGGAAAGCGCAATGCGAACCGGCGTCCCTCGCCGTCCCCCGCCCATTCCGAATACGGCCAGAGCAGCGACAACCCCGCCGATAATCGCGAAGAAGAACGCGTATTGATGCAGCAGTCCCGGCCAGAAAATCGTACCGACGACAACGATGAGAAACGCTCCCGCGTTAATGCCGAGCGTCGTCTCCGACGCCAGCGGATTACGCGTCACCGATTGCATAAGCGCTCCCGCAACGGCCAATGCGGCGCCAGATAGCAGCCCCATGACCGTTCGCGGAAGACGAACACCGTTAATGAACCGATGCTCCGGGATGTCCTGCGGCGAGAACAACGCTGCCATAACGGTTGACGGCGACAGCTTCGACATCCCTTGCGTAAGGCTGATAAAGGACAAGACGACGAGCAGCGCAACCCCTCCAACAAGCATAACGAACGGCATCCAGCCCCTCGCGCGTGACGCGCGACGGGCTGGATGATGATTCGAAGGGGAAGGACGGAACTCCTGAACCTTCGCTATACGCATTATTGGCCGGTCATCGCTTTCACGGCACGTTCAGCGATGATCTTCGCCGAGTACGGTCCGCCATATGGCCAAGCGTCGCCGCCCAGCGCGAACAACCGATTTTCTTTCACGAAATTCAGACCCGTCCATACGGCGTTCTTGCCGAGCATATCGCCTACTTCTGTTTCACGCGTGATGTTGATATAGTCTGCATCCTGAACAGGTTGCAGCGCCTCAACGCCGGATGTCGAGAAGCCATAAACCTCGAACTGTGCCGACTGATAACCATTCTTCAGACCAAGCTGCTCCAATACTTTGGAAGCAAGACCGTTGCTCGTCGAGAGACGGAACGTTACCGCGTTCTGATCCACCCAAGGCATCGACAACACGAATGTACGGCCTTCCTTGCCTGCTGCTGCCAGCTTCGACTTCGCATCGTCGTACGACTTCTGCAGATCCGCAAGAACGGCTTCCGCCTCTGCCGACTTGCCTGCTACGTCTGCGATCGTCTTGAACGTGTCCACCATCTCTTGATATTGGTCGCCTTGACCTTCAGGCGGATATGGATCGAAGATCAGCGTCGGAGCAATCGAATTGAGCTGGTCGTATGTAGCTTCATGGCGGAACTTCACGCCGATGATCAGATCCGGTTCAAGCGCTGCGATCGTCTCCAGGTTCGGCTCTTGGCGCGTGCCTACGTCTTGTACGTCAGCGGACAGCTCGATTGGAAGCGCCACATTTTTCTTCATATTCTCGATATCCGCAACACCGGCAGGCTGGATGCCAAGCGCCAGCAGGTCTTCTGCGTACGTCCATTCCAGAACGACGATTTTGCTAGGCACGCCTGTAATCGGCAGTTCCCCGAGCGCATGCTTAATGTTACGAGTTTCCGTTGTATTGGACTCGGCTGCCGAAGCATCCGTTTTCTCCGAATCAGTAGAAGCCGTTGTTTCCGAAGTTGCTGCTGTCGTCTCGGAAGCGGACGATTCCTTGCTGTCGCTGCCGCACGCGGAGGCGATGACCAGAAGGACTGACATAAGGATGAAGAGCGAGGCCTTTCTCACAGTAGACACAAGTAGTTCCTCCTAAAATATAAAATCGATATCGCTTAACGAACGTTATCAGTGATAATCGTTCTCAACGTATCACTTCGATAATGATAATCTCTCTCACTATTGTTGTCAACAATATTGCATTGAATTTATCCATAAATTGTGTTCCTTCTACTAAATGGCCGCAATCTAGCAGAATACGACAATTTTCGATATAATCATCGTATGACTTGGTATTAATTTGAAGTATCCTCAATTTATTTACGAGTACAAACCTCTGTTCATCCCTCATATCCTATCTATATAGAGGTAATGGACGACTTTCTCGCCAGGCACAATCAGCAACGTTTACGTAAGCTGTTCCACAATAAGTCACTATGCGGAGGTAAGTATGGATCGTACATTCTCAATCTCGCAATACCCGGATGTGAAAGCCGTCACCAGCCAGCTGGACCGACTGATTAAGCTCCCGATTTATTCCGTCAAACCGGATGTATTGAAGCGCTATGAACAAGAGTATTTTGCAGTCAAATGTGCAAAGTCCAAAGAAATGATCGATGAAGCGGTCAACATCATTCCCGGCGGCGTTCAGCATAATCTGGCCTTCAACCATCCGTTCCCTCTCGTATTCACCAAAGCTGAAGGCGCTTACTTATACGATATTGACGGTAATCGCTATTACGATTTTCTGCAGGCAGGCGGCCCTACCGTACTCGGCAGCAACCCGGTCGAAGTTCGCGAGAAAGTCATTGAACTGCTGAACGATTGCGGCCCATCGACAGGCTTGTTCCATGAGTACGAATATAAGCTTGGCCGCAAAATCGCAGACAGCATCGAGTCCGTCGACATGTTCCGCATGCTCGGCTCAGGGACAGAGGCGTGCATGGCAGCGATTCGCGTCGCGAGGCTCGCAACGAAGCATAAGAACATCGTTAAGATGGGCGGCGCCTATCACGGCTGGAGCGACCAGCTCGCATACGGGATCCGCATTCCAGGCTCGAAGTGGACGCAGGCACACGGCGTGCCTCGGTATGTATTCAAGCATACGCAGGAGTTTTTCCCGAACGATCTGAACGACCTGGAGCGCAAGCTTCGCTTCAATAAACTGCGCGGCGGCACGGCTGCCGTCATGATCGAGCCTGTCGGACCGGAGAGCGGCACAAGACTGGTCGATTACGAGTTCAATAAAGGGGTCGAGCAGCTCTGCCGGAAGTACGGGGCATTGCTTATTTTCGACGAGGTCGTGACTGCATTCCGCATCGGAATGTCCGGCGCACAAGGCTATTACGGCGTCTCCCCTGACCTGACCGTATTCGGCAAAGTCGTAGCTGGCGGCTATCCGTCGGCTGGCGGGCTCGGAGGCAAGCTGGAATATATGAAATATCTCGGAGCCGGCATCGGGGGCGGCGGTAAGAAAGCGATGGTCGGCGGCACAATGGCAGCTAATCCGCTCAGCTGCGTAGCCGGCTACTATACGCTCTGCGAGATTGAGCGTACAGGCGCGATCCAGAGATCCGGACAAATGGCCGATCGGCTAGTTGCCGGATTGCAGCAGCTTATTGCGAAGTACAACCTGCCCTTCGTCGCATTCAACCAAGGATCGATCTGCCACCTGGAGACGGTTGGCACGATGCATTTCGCCATCGATTGGATGAAGCCTTGGCAAATTCCGAATGTGCTGAAGGAGACGTCCAAGCGGAAGAAAGAGATGGAGCATATGGGCGCGGCTTATATGGCTGAAGGAATCGTCACGCTGGCGGGCAGCCGGATGTACACGAGCGGTGCGTATACGAGTGAAATGATCGACGACGCGCTTATTCGGTTCGATCGCGTATTCGCCAATGTGGCAGAATTGCAGGAACGCTCATGAGCAGCCGCAGCTTCAACATTAAGGAAGCCAAGAAGCGCGTCATCGCAGCGGGCATCCGGCTTGTCGAGACCGGACTGATCGCCCGCACATGGGGCAACGTGAGCCATCGGATCAGCGCAGAGCAATTCGTCATTACACCAAGCGGACGGGATTATCGCTCGCTGACGCCTGACGATATCGTGACGGTTCAGATTGCAGACGGCACTTACACTGGCAGCATCAAGCCCTCCTCGGAGCGCGGGGTGCATGCCGCCGTCTATCGGCAGTTCCCGAACGTTAACTTCGTTATTCATACGCATCAAACAGAGGCATCGGTTATTAGTGCAAGCGGTCTCGATTCCGTCGTCATCCCGGATGGTCCCCTTGCAGGCGAAGTACTGTGCGGCGCCTATGCGCTGCCTAGCACGAAGAAGCTGGCTCATCATGTAGCAGCCTCGCTCTCCAACACGACCAATCGAGCTATTATTATGAAAAATCATGGCGCAGTCTGCTACGGCGCCGATGATGAAGAAGCGTTCAACGTTGCCCTTGCGCTCGAGAGCGCCTGCCAGCGCTTCGTTGGCGATGTCTACCGCAGCATAAGCGGCGATACGCACGCCGAACCTGCAGCCATCAGCCAATTCGTACTCGAAGGCGATTATGTACGTGCCGCTGGAGCTCGTGAAGACGGGCCTTTCTACAACAGCCGCCGCACCGAAGAGGGATGCGTGCTGATGTCAGCTTCGACGCACGAGGAAGTCGTTGTGAAATTCGGTGAACGAAGCGTTAAAGCGCCGGAGGAAGCGCTGCTTCATGAGGCGATCTATAAGAAGCATAAACACGTTAAGCATGTGACATGGAATCGCAGCCCAGAAGTCGCAGCATTCTCGCGAACGAATCTGAAGCTGAAGCCGCTGCTGGACGATTTTGCCCAATTGATTGGTACTTCGGCTCGTGTATCCGAGGCCGATCCTCGTGCTGTCGCATCCGCACTAGGGCGTTCTTCTGCCGTCTTCGTTCGCGGCTTAGGTGCGCTGTGCTGCGGCGGTTCCGAGGACGATGCAGCAGCGATCAGCATGGTGCTGGACAAAAACTGCAAAGCGCATATCGGTGCAGGTCTTCTCGGTACTGTGAAGCCGATTCACTATTGGGAAAGTCTGCTCATGCGCTTCGTCTATCTGAATCAATATTCCAAGCAAGCCTCTAAGCCTTCCCGATGAAAGGTGGCGTTATGTATTCACCGATATCCGTTCTACCGATGGATCATTCTGCTTGCAATGGTGCCTATCATTATTGCGACCGAGACGATGTGGCTGTCGCTCGCTCCCATCGCCTCGCAAGCTGAGGACTATTATGGCGTCAGCAGTCTAGCCATTACGTGGTGTTCGCTGAGCTATATGCTGATGTTCATCCTATTCTCGCTTCCCGCTTCATGGGTCATTGACCGCTGGGGCTACCGAGCATCGCTCATTATCGGCGCCGTCATCACCGCGGTGTTCGGACTGCTCCGCGCTGTGTTCGCAGAGCATTGGACACTTGTGCTTATTATGCAGTTCATCATTGCAATCGGTCAGCCGTTCCTGCTTAATATTACGACCAAGGCCGCAGCCAATTGGTTCCCGCTGTCCGAGCGGTCCACCGCCGCCGGCATTCTTACGATGGCCCAATATATCGGGTTCGTCTTGCCGATGGTTGTCGCGCCTATCGTGGCAGAGAATGCCGGCATTCCTGACATGATGATGGTATTCGCAATCATTGCCATCGTTTCGGCTGTCATTGCCATTGTCTTCACCAAAGAAAAGCCTCATACCCCCATCTCGGATGAAACGCCAGTTCGGGAGGCTGTAAAGCTTGAATCACTCAAATCGCTTGCGGTTAATCGCAGCTATTCGCTTATTCTGTTCATCAGCTTCATCTCGATCGGCATTTTCAACACGCTGCTGACCTTGATCGAGACCATTCTCGGTCCACGCGGTCTGACGTCGGAAGAATCGGGCATCGTGGGCGCGGTATTCATCGTGGCCGGTATTATCGGCGCCGTTGTACTGCCGCTCTTGTCCGACAAATACCGAATTCGCGTACCTTTCTTCACAGGAGCGATTGCAATCCTACTTCCCGCACTGATTGGTTTAACTTATGTGAAGGATGTGGCTTGGGTCGCGATTATCGCTGGCATTGCAGGCTTCGCCATCATGGGTGTCGCGCCGATTCTATTCCAGCACGGCTCCGAAGCCGCTTATCCGATTCCGGAAGGCACTTCGCTCGGCATGATTCTGCTCATGGGCCAAGTATCAGGCGCAGTATTCGTCTATCTGTTCGAACTGCTCAATGATTCTACGGGGTCGATCGTTCCGCCGATGCTCATCTTCGCCGGAATGACCGCTATCCTGCTGCCGCTTACGTTCCGTATGAGGGTCGGCACAGGGCAGGCATCCGCTAACGCTTCGAACTCTACTCCGCTCGGTCCCGGCTCGAGCCGATGAAGGCAGGTGCATTCGATCCAGTATGAGTCAATATGTCATGACGTACGACGTCGGAACTTCCGGCGTCAAAACTTGCATCTATGCGATCGACGAGACCATTACGCTTATGGCCAGCACAATGGAAGGCTATTCGCTGACAATCCTCGATGGCGGCGGCGCTGAGCAGGAGCCAATGGATTGGTGGCACGCGATGTGCCGCACGACGAGGAAGCTGCTGCAATCGCACGACATCGCAGCAGCGCAGATTACGGGCATTTCCTTTTGCGCGCAGATGCAAGGGCTGGTGCTTGTCGATCAGGAAGGCCGCCCGCTTCGCCGGGCAATGAGCTATATGGACAGCCGTGCGGTGCGCGAGCATCGCGAAGGTCTCGTCCACGGCGTACGCGTCAGCGGAATGAACGTCCGCAAGCTCCTGCAATCGCTCGCCATTACGCGGGCCGTTCCCGCCAGTGTCAAAGATCCGGTATGGAAGTACAAATGGGTACAACGCAACGAGCCTGCCGTATTCGAACGCGTTCATAAGTGGCTCGATGTGAAAGAATTTCTGATCCACCGCTGCACAGGCCAGTTCGTCATGACGGAAGACAGCGCATATGCAACGCTGTTGTATGATCCGCGTGCGGGACGCAAGCAGTTCAGCGCTCGACTGTGTAAGCTGTTCGGCGTGAACGTCGGGCATATGCCCAAGGTAGTGCCATCTACGGCGCAGGTTGGGAAGCTGTCGCAGGAAGCCGCAGATGAGCTGGGCCTTCGTGAAGGAACATCGGTGTTCGGCGGAGGCGGTGATGCGGCGCTGATCGGAGTCGGTGCCGGTGCTGTTGCCCAGGGCGATACGCATATTTATCTCGGCACATCCGGTTGGGTGTCGACGGTCGTCGGGAAACAGAAGCTCGATGCGAAGCATATGATTGCCTCTATCGTCGGTGCCAACATGACAGGTTATCACTATTTCAGCGAATTGGAGACGGCTGGCAAATGTCTCGAATGGGTGAAGAATCATCTCGCGCTCGATGAGATCGGGATTTACCTCGAGAAGAAACAAATCTCTGATTCCGAGGAGTCCATTCATCGGAGTCTGTACGATTATATGATGCATGCGATCAAAGACGTGCCCGCCGGAAGCAACGGCGTCATGTTCGCTCCTTGGCTGCATGGCAACCGTTCACCGTTCGAAGATGCGAATGCGCGCGGAATGTTCTTCAACATCGGCATCGATACAGGCAAGACCGAGCTCATCCACGCCGTACTGGAAGGGATCTGCTACCATCTTCGCTGGCAGCTGGAGGCGCAGGATTTGAAGGTCAGGACATCGTCGGCCATTCGGCTGGTAGGCGGGGGAGCGCTTGCCCCGCTAACATGTCAGATGCTGGCCGATGTGCTTGGGCGTAAGATCGAGACGGTCGACAGTCCGCAAAATGCTGGCGCTGTCGGCGCCGCTATCGTCGCCGCCGTCGGACTAGGCCGCATCGCAAGCTTAGACGGTGCGAAGCAGCTGATTAAGGTAAAGGCGTGTTATACGCCGAACGCCGCCAACAAAGCCGTGTATGACCGCTATTTCACCGTGTTCAAGACGTTGTACCAGAATAACAAGAAGGCATTCGGCTTGCTGAATGCTCAGCGGAACGAATGATTGGTCAATACAGCAGTAATGACAATCCTTGCTTCCAAGAAGGCCGGTTATAGAAAGAAACGAATCCAGAGAGCAGACAATCTGCTCTCTTTTTTGCGTTGTTTCGTTCGCAACTAACATTAATGAACAAAAAAATCGAACTTTATGTAATATTACATGACATAATCAACACTTTTAATATATAATACCAATAATATCGATTTTATGTTAGGTTTTATGACATAACTAGACAGACGGAATGTTGAGGAGTGGTTGAAATGTTCGGATGGCTTGGATTCACCAAAGGACTTCCACTATGGCGCTCTTATCGCTTGAACGAAAGCCTGAAGTCGGATGTCGAAGAAATCTTCGAGGGCATCGCCGAAACGAGAATGAATGTGCTCCATTCCTGGGCGGGCGATTATTGGCGTCATCTGGAGCGTCTTCGCGACCAGTTGCTGTCAACAGCTGATGTTGCAGCCCTTATGAGCAGCCCTGAACACAGTGAATTGGAACGCACGTTCACCGAGACGTACAGTCGAGGGACTGATTTTACAGAATTGTTCCTGCTGAATAACGCGGGGAATGTGATCTATTCTACGTATGCCGAACATATGGGTTCAACGTATACAAGTGGACAAGCTTTCGAGGCTGGAGTCGCTTACGCAGCAGAGCCGGCGCAAGGCCGCCCCTGCTTGTTCGGTCCTTACGCAGACCCGATGACGCTGCGTATTGGCTCTAGGTCCTCGACCTTCCATGATGCGATGACAATCATGTTCATCCTGCCGATCAGCAGCGGCGACCGTATGCTCGGCGCGATCTGCGGACGAGTGCCCAACGATGTTCTCGGAGATCTCATCCAGCGGGAATCCGGACACATCTATCCTGACTCAGGCGACAACTATATCTTCATGGCGAAGCCTGGGTTGAACAAGCATGTGCAGCCAGGAACGGCACTGTCCCGCAGCCGATTCGAGGACCGCACCTTTACGCATGGCGAGAATCTAAAGGACGGCATCACGACGGATTGGGGCATCGTCTCTGTCAATGAGCATACCGAGCTCGAGCTTATGTTCACCGATCCGGCCACTGGCATGCTGCATCCCGGTGTCGCGAGCACGATCCGCAATGGAAGCAATCTGTTCGTCGAATTCCCAGGTTATTCGGATTATCGGCACATCCCGGTTATCGGCAAAGGGGTCACGTTCCAGCTTCCGCATTGTCCAGACCTATGGGGGATGATGTGCGAAGGCGACCTGGAAGAAGTGTATCGGCAGCGCAGCATCGGCTGGCGCCAAATCAAGCTCGGCGCTGGAGCGGTTACACTGTCTGCTCTTGCAGCGGGAGCGCTGATCTGGTTCATCGCAACAGCAGCTCCGCTCTGGCTCATTGCGGTATCAGCCGGATTGTCTCATTTGATCTTCGGACTGCTGTCGATCGCCTTCGTACATAAGAGAGCAAGCGTGAGAGTCGTCGAGCGGCTGCAAGCGATCAATCGGTTTATCCGCATCAATGCGGAAGGCGAAGGCGATTTGACCCAACGGCTTAAACCTAATGATTTTGAGAACGATGAAACAAGAGAATTGGCCAAATGGATTAATAACATGATCGACTCGCTGGAGAACATTATGCTGCGCGTCAAACACGCGTCAGACGATGTTCAAGCAAGTCAACAAACGATGCTTCGTTCAACCGCTGTTACTGCCGAATCAACCGAACGGGTGAATCAGAACATGCATGTCATGCTGCGAAGCATCCGCAGGCAGTTGAAGGATATTGATGTGGCGAAAGACGTAGCCGGCGAGATGCGTGAGCAGCTCCGCTCGATCGAGCAGGAAGCGGATCGGCAGATCGCTACCGCCCAAGGCGAAGTGGAACGGATCGGCGATAAGATGCAGCATATTTCCGCCAAAGTGCAGCAATCGAACGAGACGATTCGTACGTTCATCCATACTGCCGAGCAAATCCGCACCGTCTTGCATACGATCGAAGAAATTTCTGCGCAGACGCATCTGCTCGCGCTGAACGCCTCCATCGAAGCCGCTCGCGTTGGCGAGCACGGACGCGGGTTCGCCGTAGTCGCTTCTGAAATTCGCAAGCTGGCTGATATGACGAATCGATCAACAAATGAAGTTCATGAAATTATTCAACTCATCTATAAAGAAGCACAGCAAGCTTACCAGTCGATGGACGATGGTACGAAGGCGGTCGAAGAAGGCACTCAGCTCGTCGCCGCCGCATCCAGTCTCCTCTCCGCCGCAACCGCAGAAGAAAGCCGCAAAGCGCAGGTTGTCGACGAAGTCGTCGCGCTGATGGAGAAAATCGCAGCGATCAGCATGGAGAACCGCACGCTCTCCACCGACGTCGAGTCCAAGGTGCAGGAGCTGATGAGCGAGATTATGAGCGTCCGCCATACCTCGCAGACCGTCGAAGCCATCACCGTCCTTATGCAGCAGCTCGTCGGTCAATTCAAGCTGACGGAAGCGCGTGTGCGTTAAATAATCGAAAAGGCGATCGATTCCCGGGTTGTTCGGGGGTCGGTCGCCTTTTTGCATGCCAACTTACGCAACATTTGGAACATGGAAGAGGTTACCAAAAGAACAATGCACCCTATCCGCTCTGTGTAAAATATCACTGTAACTCAGTACAATGGCTTGTCATATCGATAACGATGCTGAGTTCCAATCGATTAACGGAGAAAGAGGTGGTTACCGGAACAACACTGCTTGTATCGATCGTCTAGTCAGAACCGCTGTACGATCAATCGTTGGATGAGGGAGGAGTATGAATGACGTTTCTATTCACGTTGAAGCAGCAATCATCTAAGATCTCGAAGTTTGTTGTTGGTTCAGGCGTTTTGCTTCTGCTGCTAGTTTGTTCTCTGCTGCTTGCGGACCGCGCTTGGGCGCACGGTTGGGTCGATGACAGCCGAGCGGATTTATGCATGGATGGCGTGAACGTGAATTGCGGTGCCGTTCAGTACGAGCCATGGAGCGTTGAAGGGCGCGGAGATTTCCCGGAGATCGGGGTGCCGGACGGACAGATCACGGGCGGAGGCAAATACGAGCCGCTGTTTGCTCAGACCTCGACACGCTGGGCCAAAGTCGACATGAGCGGCGGACCGTTCACCTTCCACTGGTCGATCGTCGCGCATCACAGCACCAACCGCTGGGACTACTATATTACGAAGAAAGGCTGGGATCCGAACAAGCCGATTACGCGTGCGGATCTGGAGCTATTCTGCCGTTATGAAGACAACAGCGCCATTCCGCCGGACGATGTCTATCATGACTGCGTCATCCCGAACGATCGCGAAGGTTATCATGTCATCGTAGGCGTATGGGATATCTTCGATACGATCAATGCCTTCTATCAAGCGATTGACGTCAACTTAACGATCGATCCTTCAGAGCCAACTGCACCTGCTCCTGGCTACGCCGGTGATCCGAACCGGTTCGGCGCAATCCGTGATTGGAGCGTCATCCGACCGTATAATGCGAACGAGCAAGTCGTTTATAACGGGTATATCTGGCAAGCAAGATGGTACAACATTGGCCTAGTACCCGGAGCGAACGATGTGTGGCAGCGGATCGGTCCCGTGACGGGGACTCCAACCGTACCTGGAGAACCCACCAATCTGGCTGCGACGGCAGGCAATGCACAGATATCGCTGTCTTGGGCAGCCAGTTCCGGCGCGACGAGCTATACGGTGAAGCGTGCGGCCGTCTCAGGCGGTCCATACACGAACGTCTCCACCGTTACGACGACCAGCTACGTGGACACGGGCCTGACGAACGGTACAACTTACTACTATGTCGTAAGCGCTGCCAATAACGCTGGCAGCAGCGGAAACTCCGTTCAAGCGAGCGCAACGTCGATCGGCGCGACGACTCAAGCACCTGAAGCGCCAACGGGCATCACGACGATGGGTCATGACTCGCATGTTATGCTCGCATGGTCCGCTTCGACCGGTGCGACAAGCTACACCGTGAAGCGTGCGACTGTCTCGGGCGGTCCGTACGCGAACATCGCGACTGTAACAACGAATTACTATACAGACATGGGTCTGACGAACGGAACCACGTACTATTATGTGGTGAGTGCATCGAACAGCGCAGGCACCAGCGCCAATTCCGCTCAAGTAAGCGAGACGCCGACGAGCGGTGCTGCCGGTATTCTTGACGATGAAAGATGCTTTAATTTGATTGTCCGAAGCATTGGTA